>DAHVAF010000137.1 GCA_027314765.1 Clostridia bacterium
CCGTGCCCGGGGAGTTCATGGCCGCCATGGGCCTGCGTCTCAGCCACGTGGCCGGCGACCGCGTCGAGGGCAGCATGGAGCTCGGCCCCCAGCACCACCAACCCTGGGGCATCGTCCACGGCGGCGTATACTGCGCGGCGGTCGAGACCGCAGCCAGCGCCGGGGCCGTGGCGGCCGTCGCCGGCCAGGGCCTGACGGCCGTGGGCGTCAACAACAACACCCACTTCCTGCGGTCGATGACGGGCGGCGCGGTGTCCGTTGCCGCCGTTCCCCTCCACCAGAGCCGCAGCTTCCAGCTCTGGGAGGTGCGGCTCACCGACGGCGAGGGGCGCCTGGTCGCCCTTGGCCAGGTGCGGCTGCAGAACGTGACGCCCCGCGGCTCAGTCCGTCCGGCCGCGGACGGCTAGATCGATCGGCCGCAGCAGCACGTGCACCGAGATGGCCGCGCAGCCGTAGAGCGCGAGGGTGATCCAGTACGGCGTGGTGAGGCTGCGCTGCATGATGTGGCCGGCGACCCACGACGACAGGGCCCACGCCCCGTTGTAGGCCATGCCGATGGCCGCGTTGGCCAGGGCCCGCTCCCCCGGCTCCACGGCCTCCATCTCCAGGGAGTTCTCCAGCGGCCCCGAGGAGTTCATGAGCCCCGAGCGGACAAAGCCGGCCCCCGCCACCACAGGCAGGCTGCGCGCACTGGCCATCACGGCCAGCAGCGGCAGCGAGCCGAGCTGCAGGCCGACCATGGCAGTCACCCGCCCGACCCTCCGCGACACGCGCGGGCCCACCAGGGTGAAGGCGGCGGCCACCAGGGCCTGCAGCGAGAAGATCAGGCCGATGGCCGCCGTGGGCGCGCCCAGGTGACGGGCCAGGAACACGTTGTAGAACGGGATGAAGAGGCCGGCCCCGAGCCCGATGAGGATCTCGGGGACGAGCAGGGCGGGAAGGGCGGGCGGCAGCCGCAGGCGCATGCGCGTCCGGCGGCGGTCGTTCGGCAGGCCCAGCACGGCCGGCAGCGCAACCAGCTGAACGCCGGTCGCCAGAAGCAGGGTGATGCGGTACGCCGCGAACGCCCCGCCGCCGAGGTGACCGGGCAGCCAGCCGCCGAGGAGGTTGCCCGCAACCCCAGCCACAAGCCCGGTGGCGGCCACCAGGCTGAAAAGGCTCTGCCGCCCGGCACCGGTGCTGGTCCGCTCGGCCATGAGGGGTGCCACGACGACGGCCAGGGCCACGGTGGCGAGGCCCCCGACCCACGCGGCCGGGAGCAGCACGGCCGGCCGCGGCCAGAGGATCTGCGCCAGCTGGGCCGCCCCCCCCCCGGCGCCCGCCAGCAGGAGGAGGTCGCGCCGCCCGATGCGGTCGGAGAGCCAGCCCGAGGGCAGCGCGCCGAGGGCGGCGGAAGCGGCGGAGGCGGCCGCGACGGCCCCGAGGAGCGCCGGCGTGGCCCCCGCCTGAAGCAGGTAGAGGTTGAAGACGACGCTGACGGCGGCCCCGCCGGCGTAGGCGAACAGGGTAATCCACAGGAGCAGCAGCGCGTCGCGCGAGAGCCACTTCATCGCTTCAGACCAGACTTCCGAGGGGGATGTCCGCATGCTGCCGATCGGCGAGCGCACGTTCGAGGTCCGCGGGGTCCCGCACACCCACTACTGGGTCAAGGTCGGTCCGGTGGTCGTGGTCGAGGCGGTGCGCGCGGATGGGCGCCGCCTGCTGGTGCGCCAATACCGCGCCGCCCTCGACCGCCGCACGCTCGAGTTCCCGGCCGGCCACTGCGAGCCGGGTGAGAGCCCCGAGGCGGCGGCCCGCCGCGAGCTCGAGGAGGAGACGGGCCACGTCGCCACGGAGATGCGGCACCTCTTCCGGTTCGAGCCTGCGCCCGGCTACACCGACGAGGTCATCCACGCCTTCCGGGCCGAGGGCCTGCGGCACACCACCACCTCCTTCGATCCCGGGGAGGACATCGAGGTTGTCGCCTGGACCCCGGCCGAGATCGAGGCGGCGGCCACCGCCGGCCAGCTCACGGACGGCAAGTCGCTGCTCCTCTGGCTCGCGGACCGGGCAAGCTTCCGGGCTACATCCTGAGGCGCGGGTCCAGGGAGTCCCGCAGGGCATCGCCCAGGATGTAGATGCAGACGGTCGTCAGCAGCACGGCCAGGCCGGCCGGCACCCACTGCCACCAGTAGAGGGCCAGGGCCCGCCAGTTGCTCGCCGCCTGCAGCATGTTGCCCCAGGAGGGGGTCGGCTGCTGGACCCCGAGGCCGAGAAAGGATAGGGCGGCCTCCGTCAGGATGGCGTTGGCCACCCCGAGGGCGGCGGAGACGATGATGGGCGCCATGGCGTTCGGCAGGAGGTGGCGCCACATGATGCGGCTGCCGCCAGCGCCGGCCGCGCGCTCAGCCTCCACGAAGTCCCGCTCGCGCAGGCCCAGGAACTCGGCCCGCACGATGCGGGCCACACTTGGCCAGGACACGAGGCCAATGACCAGCATGACGGTCGTCAGCCCGCCGTTCGGGACGATCGAGGCCACGACGATCAGCAGGGCGAGGGCCGGGATGCTGATCACGACGTCCACAAAGCGCATCAGCACACTGTCGGCCCAGCCGCCGAAGTAGCCCGCGGTAGCGCCGGCCAGGATGCCCACGATCATGGAGATCGCGGCGGAGACCAGGCCGACCGCGAGGCTCACGCGGCCGCCGTAGAGCAGGCGCGCGAGCTCGTCACGGCCGAGCTCGTCCGTGCCCAGCAGGTGGCCGGGCCCCGGGCCCTGGTTCAGGACGCGGATATCGGTGGCGTTGGGATCGTAATGGGTGATGAGGGGCGCGAGCAGCGCCGCCAGCATGATGAGGAGCAGCACGGCCGCCGCCGCGACGGCCACGCGGTTTCGGGCATACCGGCCCAGGAAGGACCGCTGGGGGGATCCCTCGGCGCCGGGTCCTTCCTCCTCGCCCCGCAGGGGCGGCCGTGGGGCGTTCCGCGCGACCGCCAACCGCGATCCCCCCGTCAGTCGAAGCGGATCCGCGGATCGACCAGGGCGTAGGCCACGTCCGCCAGCAGGTTGCCGAGGATGGTCAGGATCGCCAGGATCAGCGTGATGCCCAGGATGATCGGGTAGTCGCGGGCGATGACGCCCTGGTAGAGCGTGTACGCGATGCCGGGGATGGTGAAGACCGTCTCGATCAGGATGCCGCCCGAGAAGAGAAAGGGCAGCGAGAGCCCGAGCAGGGTCACGAGCGGGATGACGGCGTTGCGCAGGGCGTGCTTATAGACGACGACCCGCTCCCCCAGGCCCTTGCTGCGCGCCGTGCGAATGAAGTCCTGGCGCACGACCTCCAGCATGCTGGCCCGCAGGTAGCGGACAAAGCCGGCGGCCTGGGCGAAGGCCAGGATCAGCGCCGGGAGGATCAGGTGGTACAGGGCATCCAGCTCGTTCTGGGGGAAGGGCAGGGTCACGCCCGGGGTCACGACGCCGCCCGGCGGGAAGATCGTCCACGTCAGGGCCAGGTACTTCAGGGCCAGCAGGCCCACGAAGAAGACGGGCGTCGCGATGCCGACGAAGGAGATCAGCGTCAGCACCCGGTCGAGCACGGAATACTGGCGCACGGCCGAGATCACGCCCAGGGGCACGGTCGCCAGGAGCGCGATGAACAGGGCCATCAGATCCAGGCTCAGCGTGGTGCCGATGCGCTGGCTGATCACCTTCGTGACGGGCGCGGCCATCTGAAACGACGTGCCGAGGTTTCCGTGCAGCAGCTGGACGAGCCAGTTGTAATACTGCACGGGCAGCGGGTCGAGCAGGCCGCGCTCGTAGCGCATGTGCAGGAGGCTGGCCGCGTTGACGCCGGGGCTGAGGATGGAGGAGAAGGGGTCGCCCGGCATCGCCTTGGCCAGCGCGAACGTCACGATGGTGATCCCGACGACCACCGGCACGGCGGCCAGCACCCGGCGCATGACGTAACTGCGCACCCCTGCCCCCCCACGAACAGGGCCTCGGCCATGCGGCCGGGGCCCTGCTGCTACTGCGGGCCGGCGGTCCAGTTCTGGGCAGTGCCCTCGAACAGCGGGCCGCGCACGTCCTTGATCATGCCCTGGAAGCGGGCGTCGGCGTAGGACTGGTCGTTCTGGGAGTAGAGGTAGATCCACGGCAGGTTTGTGGCGTAAAGGCGCGCCAGCTGCTGGTAGATCTGCTGGCGCTGGGCCTGGTCGAACGTGCCCGCCCCCTGCTGCGTGAGCGTCTGCGACTGGTCGTAGAGGGCGGCGCTGCCGGAGGTGGTGGGGCTCCAGTGGCCCAGGTTGTACAGGTCGCTGGCGCCCCAGATCCCCGTGACGTCCGGGTCGATGTTGTTGGTCCAGCCAAGGAGGGCCGCGTCGTAGTCGGTGGCCTTGCTGGTCGACTTGTTGAGCAGCGTGCTCACCAGCGTGTTGAAGTCGACCGCCTGCAGCGTGACCTTCATCCCGACCGCGTCGAGATTGGCCTGGATCAGGGGTGCGCTCTCCTGGCGCACGGGGTTGCTGCTGCCGCCGGGGTAGTCGAGCGTGAAGGCCAGGGTGTTGCCGCCCTTGGTCAGCACGCCGTTCTGCATCGTCCAGCCCGCCTGCTTCAGCAGGGCCCTGGCCTTGGCCGGGTCGTAGGGGTACATGTTCGCAACCGCCCTGGGGTTGGCCCACGAGGCCGGGGAGAACGGCGAGTTGACGACCGTGCCCTGGCCGTCGAGGAGCTTTCGGACGATGCCCTGCCGGTCGATGGCGTACTCGAACGCCTGCCGCACGCGCACGTCGTCGAACCGCGACTGCAGCATGTCGAGCACCAGGAACTGATAGCCGAACTGCGGGTAGCTCCAGCTCTGCACGCCGGGGACCTTGGCGAGGAGCGGGCCGTCCTGGGGGTCGATCTGCGACGACTGGAAGCCGACGGCGTCCACGACGCCCTTTTGCAGCAGCCCGACCTCCTGGTTCTGGCTGGCGACCTTGAAGATGACCTGCGGCACCTTCGGCGCGCCCTTCCAGTAGCCGGGGAACGCCTTCAGCTCCGTGTACTGCCCGTTGACGTACTTGACGAAGGCGTAGGGACCCGTGCCGACCGGATGCGTCGAGAAGCCCGCCGTCTCGGCGCCGCTCACCTGTCCGGGCGTCGCCAGGGCGTCGATCGCGCCGGCCTCCTCGATCCCGGTCAGGCCCACGTACTGCAGGATGGGCGCGTACACCGTGTCGAGGTTGAACACGACCGTGCTCGGGTTCGGCGTCTGGATGGCGCCGCCCGCGAGCCACGCCTTGTAGAGCGGCTGCGCCTTGGCCTCGAACTGGGCATGGGTCAGCTGGGCCGGGCCGCCGCCCTTGGGCGGGGTCGCCTCGGCGATCAGCGCGCCGAGCTTGTCCGCGTACGCCTGGCCGCCCCTGAGGGCCGTGAAGTCGCTGAGCAGCGGGCCCGGATAGTCCGGGTTGAAGATGAAGTCGAAGGTGGCGGCCACGTCCTTGGACGTCAGGGCGGTGCCGTCCTGGAACCGGATCCCCGGCTGCAGGTGGAAGGTGATCTGCTTGCCGTTGTTGCCGATGTCGTAGGTCGCCATCCACGGCACGTAGCCAAGGTTGCTGTTCAGCGACAGCAGGTCGTCGTAGATCAGCCCGTCGATGTCCGTGTTGTAGGCGCTGCTGACGATCAGGGGGTTGAAGTCCGTCGACGGCGCCGTGGTCTGGAAGATGGTCACCGTCGAGGGTCCTCCGGCGCTGGTCGACGCTGTTGTCGCTGCGACCGAGGCGCTTCCGCTGGCGGGGCCGCTCGGGGCCTTGGCCGCGCAGGCCGAGAGCAGCAGCAGCGCGCCGACGCAGGCGGCGGCGGCGGTTTGGACCCGACGCGGTCTCCTCACCGAATCGCCTCCCGCAGCCTGGATGTCGGGGAGTTCGCTGCAACCCGCAAGAGTCCTGCCCGGAGCGCTGGAGGGCGCGAGATGACGGCCTTTGCCGCCCCCCAGCGCGGCGCCTACGGCCGGCGGGCGGCCTCGGCCAGGATGCGGGCGACCTCCGGGCGCGTGTACTCGGGCGGGGGCAGCTCGCCCCGGCGCAGCATGGCGCGGACGGCGGTTCCCGACAGCGTGACGTGATGCGCGGGGTCGTGCGGGCAGGTCTTGCGGGTGGCCATGGCGCCGCAGCGGCGGCAGTAAAAGGCGTGCTCGAAGGCAAGCGGCGCGAGCCCGAGCTCGCGGGCCAACGCGCCCAACAGCCGCTGTGCGTCGAACGGTCCGTAGAAGTCGCCGACACCGGCGTGGTCGCGGCCCACGATGAAGTGGGTGCATCCGTAATTCTTGCGGCAGATGGCGTGGAAGACGGCCTCGCGCGGGCCGGCGTAGCGCATGGGCGCCGGAAATGCGCCCAGCACGACGCGCTCCCGCGGGTAGTAGTCCGCGATCAGGGCCTCGTACGAGCGGAGGCGCACGTCGGCGGGGATGTCGTCGTCCTTGGTCAGGCCGACGAGCGGGTGCAGGAGCAGGCCGTCACACACCTCCAGGGCGCACTTCTGCAGGTATTCGTGGGCGCGGTGCGCCGGGTTGCGGCTCTGGAAGGCGGCCACGGTTTGCCAGCCACGGGCGGCGAAGGCGGCGCGGGTCTCGGCCGGATCCAGCTCATGCGGGTCGCGCTCCGGCCGGCGGCGCGCGACCCAGACCGGCCCGCCCAGACAGGTGGCGGGCTCCGATCGCAGCGCCGCGACGCCGGGATGGGCGGGATCCTCCGTGCCGTAGACGCTGCGGGCCTCCCAGACCAGGTCGCGCGTGAACCGGTCCTCCACCGTGAGGATCGCGAGGCTGCCATCCGCACCCACCAGGGCCAGGTCGGTCCCAAGCGGGCAGGCCGCCGCCTGGTCCGCCGTCACGGGCAGCGTGACCGGGAGGGGCCAGATCAAGCCGTCCGGAAGGCGCATCCGCTCGACCACGGAGCGGTAGGTGGCCTCGTCCATGAAGCCGGACAAGGGGCTGATCGCGCCGGAGGCAAGCAGCTCAAGGTCATCCAGGACGCGGCCGGCGACGGGAATCTGTCGCATTTCGGCCGTCCGGGCCAGCTCCGCGGGGTCCTCGACGATGCGCGGCCGCAGGCGACCGCC
This sequence comes from Clostridia bacterium, assembly GCA_027314765.1. Classification (GTDB taxonomy): domain Bacteria; phylum Bacillota; class Sulfobacillia; order RBS10-35; family JAJYVM01; genus JAJYVM01. The sequence goes on from DAHVAF010000137.1 coordinate 7,082, forward strand.
GTGCGGTGCCGGAAGCCCGCCGGCGACCGGAGGGGCGGCCTGCGCCGCCAGCGCCGTCACGGCCTCGGCCGGATCTCTCATCGTGTCACCTCGCCCGGAGCGCTCGCCGCGGGAAGGTGCAGGCCGCACTCGGTCTTGCCCGTCCCCGCCCAGCGCCCGGCCCGTGGGTCCTCGCCCGGCGCCACCGCCCGCGTGCACGGCCAGCAGCCGATGCTGGGGAAGCCCCGCTCGTGCATCGGGTTGAAGGGGACGTTGTGCTGGCGGATGTGGCCCCACACGTCGTCCACGGTCCACCGGACCAGGGGGTTGCACTTCACGAGCCGGTGCTCCGCATCCCACTGGATCAGGGGCGCGCTCCGGCGCGTGGGCGCCTGGTCGCGCCGCAGGCCGGTGATCCAGCAGAGCCGTCCGGCCAGCGCTGCACGCAGCGGGAGAACCTTGCGCATGTGGCAGCATTGGTCGGGGTCGCGGGCCCACAGGGCGGCGCCGTAGGCCTCGGCCTGCTGGGTCACCGTGAGCTCGGGCCGGAAGGCGATGGGCCGGATCCCGTACCGCTCCTGCAGCCGGTCGCGTGTGGCCAGCGTCTCCTCGAACAGCAGGCCGGTGTCGAGGTAGAAGATCCCGATGCGCGGCGCGACCCGCGCGATCATGTCGACCAGCGCGCAGTCCTCGGCGCCGAAGCTGCACGCCAGGACCGCATCCGTGCCAAACCGCTCGCCCACCCAGCGCAGAATCGCCTCAGGTGCCGCGCCTTCCCGCTCCCAGCGCTCGGCGAGCGCCCCCAGCGCTTCCAGATGCTCCGCCTCTCCGGCTGAAACCACTCCATCGCCACCCCCAGGCACACGTTTGAACTGGTGACAGCGCGGGTGGGACCCGCAATGTCCCTGCGCCGCGCCGCGGCGTGATGGACGCAACGTATGACAGCCAGGCCCGCGGGGCGCCTGGCCGCCGCGCGGACGGCCGTGCCCTGATGCAAGGATTCTTGTCGCGATCGCAGAATGGGCGTATCCATGCAAGAGCTATTGCAGATCAGCGAGCCCGCGCAGGTTCGTGCCCTCGGCCATCCGCTGCGCCTGGCGATCCTCGACGCCCTGGCCGACGCGCCCGCGACGAACCTCCAGCTGTCTCAGCGCATTGGCGCCTCGCCCAGCAAGTGCTTCTTTCACGTGCGCCAGCTGCTGGAGGCGGGCCTGATCCGCCGCGGCGAGAGCCGCATCACCGGCGGCGTCGTTGAGAAGTACTACGAGCCCGTGGCGCGCCGCTTCTTGCTCGAGCGGGGCGACCCGCGCGAGCAAGGGCAGCCGCGGGCCGGCATCGTGCTGGCCACGGCCGTGGCCGACTACGAGGCCGCGCTGGAGCGGTTCGGGACGACCGGGGCCGACTACGACGCCGCGCACCTCACCGTGCGCCTGCGCGCTGAGGACGAGGGCCGCGCCCGCGCCCGCGTGTGGGAGCTGCTGGACGATCTGCGCGCGATGGAGCGGAGCGACGGCCGGGCATTCGCGCTGACCTGCCTGCTCCACCCGCGCGCGGATGCCGCCACCTGACCAGTTTCACCAACAATCGACTGCAGGGTTTTCGCGGGGGCTGGCGTATCCGTTGGCCGGTTGCTGATATATCAGGGCGTGGCTGAGCGCGCGCCGTGCGGCGCGCTCCCTGGCGGCCCCCCGGGAGGTCCTGGCTGACGGCACTTCTCCGCACCCAGCCCCGGCTCAGCGACACCGCCTACGAGCAGCTGCGCGGACGCATCGTCAGCCTGCGGCTCCCCCCGGGCACGCGCCTGGACGAGGAGGAGCTCATCGCCGACCTCCGCGTCGGCCGCACGCCACTTCGGGAAGCGGTCGCCCGTCTCCGCCACGAGGGGCTGGTCGTCGTGCTGCCGCGGCGGGCCACCATCGTCGCGCCCCTTGACCTCGGCGACCTGCACCAGCTGATCGAGGCGCGGAAGGTGCTGGAGACTGAGGTCGCGGCACGTGCCGCCAGCCGTGCCGGACCCGAGGTGGTCGCCCGGCTGCGCGACGCCCTCGACCTCGCCGCGGCCGCCCGCGCCGCGGGCGACACCGACGCGTACCTGGAGGCCGACAGGCGCTTTCACGACACCGTCGCCGACGCCTGCGGCAACGTGCACCTGGCGGAGGCCGACAAGCACATCAACATGCTCTCGATGCGCTTCTGGCACCTCGGGTTCCGCATGGCCGGGCCGCCGGCCGCGCCGGACCACCACGACCGGCTGCTGGCCGCCATCGCCGCAGGCGACGCGGAGGCGGCGCGGCGTCTGACGGCCGAGCACATCGAAAACTTCCGAGCCCGGCTCCGGTCCGCCCTTTGAGACTCGTCGGGAGGGATAGATCAGTGAGCGAAGACTTCCCCCGTCTGAGCAGGCGCCAGATCCTGAAGCTTGCCGCCGGCGCCGGCGGCGCCGTGACGCTCTCGGCCCTGCTGGCGGCGTGCGGGGGCGCAGCAGCGCCGAGCTCCGCCAGCAGCGGCACCGGCACGGCGACGGCCAGCTCCAGTGGCTCGGCCAGCACCAGCACCGGTGCCGCCGCCACGCCCGGAACGCCCAAGAGCGGCGGGACGCTGCGCTACGGCCTGTCCTCGGATGTCATCAACTTCGACGCCCAGATCTCGACCGGCGCCGCCGCCAGCGACGTCAAGAACATGCTCTACGACACGCTGATCACGTACGACCAGAGCGGCAAGATGATCCCGGGCCTCGCCTCGGCCTGGAAGGCCATCGACGCCAGCACCTACCAGTTCACCCTGCGCCAGGGCGTGAAGTGGCACAGCGGCGACCCGTTCACCGCCGATGACGTCCTCTTCACGTTCCAGCGCATGGAGGACCCGTCCGTCGGCGCGTACAACGCCGGCCGTTTCAAGAGCATCAGCAAGATCGACACGCCGGATGCCAACACCGTCGTGTTCCACCTGTCCACGCCGAACGCCGTGTTCCCCTACATCATCGCGGACGTGAACTCCGCGATCGTCAACCGCAAGTACACGAGCGGCCATGACCTGAAGACCTCGCCCATGGGCACCGGCCCGTTCGCGTTCGTGAGCCGGCAGCCCGGCGTGCAGATCACGATCAAGAAGAACCCGAGCTACTGGATGCCAGGCATCCCGTACCTGGACGGCATCAACTTCTATCCGAAGCCGGACGACAACACGCGCACGACGGCGCTGCTTTCCGGCGACGTCGACTTCATGGACTACGTCCCCTACACGCAGATGGCGGCCATCAAGAGCAACTCGAAGCTGAAGATGTACGGGGACGAGGAGATCGGATTCGGCTGGCTGGCCTTCGACCACACGATGAAGCCGTTCGACGACCTGCGCGTGCGGCAGGCCTGCGCCTACGCCCTGAACCGTGAGGTGATCGCGCAGACGGCCTTTCAGGGCTTCGGGTCGCCCATGAACGGCGGCCTCATCCCCCAGGGCTGGGTCGGCTACGACCCCAGCATCCAGAACACGTACGCGTATAGTCCGACCAAGGCCAAGCAGCTGCTGGCGGCGGCCGGCTTCCCCAACGGCTTCAAGACCAAGATCCTCAGCACCTCGACCTACTCGGTGATCTCCGGGCCGGCCACGGCGACCCAGGCGCTGCTGAAGGACGTCGGCATCGACGCGCAGCTCGACCTGCAGGAGTGGCAGATCTTCCTCAAGACGGTGGCGAGCGGGACCTACCCCGCCCATGTGTGGGGCTCGGCCCTCCCGTACACGGACCCCGACGCGCTCACGAACTTCCTCTCGGGCACCGAGGGCACGATTCCGAAGGACTTCCACTATAACGACCCGCAGATCAACCAGTGGCTCGACCAGGGCCGCCAGACGCTGAGCACGAGCCAGCGCCAGACCATCTACGCCAACATCGACAAGCGCGTCCTGGATACCCTGCCCTACACCTGGCTCGTGCGGCGCGAGCAGGCCGAGGCCTCGCAGTCCACCGTCAACGGCTACGTGCACCTGACCGCGGACGGCTGGTCGCAGCTGATGCTGCGCCAGACCTGGCTCGCCAGCTAGGGTCATGGCCCGCTATGTGCTCCGGCGCCTGGTCTACCTGGTGGTGCAGGTATTCCTGGTGGCCACGGTGGCGTTCATCCTGATCCACCTGGTGCCGGGCAACCCCGTCCGGGCCATGCTGGGCCAGGACGCGCCCGAGGCCCAGGTGCTGCAGGTCGAGCACGCCATGGGCCTCGACCGGCCCCTTCTCATCCAGTTCGCGGCCTGGATGGGCCATGTCGTCCGCGGGAACTTCGGCAGCTCGGTGGTCGGCGGCTGGGCTGTGCTGCCCGAGGTCATGGGCCGGCTGGGCAATACCCTGGAGCTCATCGCCGGCGCCATCATCCTCTCGGTCGCCGTCGGGATCCCGCTCGGCACGCTGGCGGCGCGGCGGCCCAACACGACCACGGACCTGGTCCTCAGCTGGGTCGCCATGGCCGGGATCTCGCTGCCCAACTTCGTGATCGGCTCTGTCCTGCTGCTGCTGTTCGCGGTGCACTGGCACGTGCTGCCGCAGATCGAGTACGTCTCCTGGTCCAAGAATCCGGTCGAGCACCTGGAGCTGCTGGTGCTGCCCTGCGTGACGCTTGCCGCCGCGTCCGGGGCGGTGGTGATGCGCATGATGCGCAGCTCGCTGCTGGAGGTCACGGGAGCCGACTTCATGCGCACGGCGCGCGCCAAGGGCCTCTCGGAGAACGCGGCCGTGCGGCGCCACGCCATCAAGAACGCCCTCAATCCCGTCGTGAGCATCCTCGGCCTGCAGGTCGGGGCCCTGCTCGGCGGGACGGTGATCGTGGAGACCATCTACGGCTGGCCCGGCCTTTCGACCCTGCTCCTGGACGCGATCAGCAACCGCGACTACCCCGTCATCCAGGGCGTGGTCCTGGCCATCGCCATTCTGACCGTGCTCGTAAACCTGGCCGTGGACATGGTGTACGCCTACCTGGATCCGAGGATTCGCTATGTCTAGCCCGCTGCGCAGCCAGGCACCCGAAGAGCGGGCGGAGGCGGCGTCCGAATCCCGCGGCCGCTGGCAGCGCGTGCTGCGCAACCGGCGCGTGCAGCTGGGCGGCGGCTTCATCCTGCTGGCCGTCCTCGTGGCGCTGCTGGCGCCGCTCATCGCCCCCTACCACCCGAACCAGCTGCTCGGGATGCCCCTGCTGCCGCCCAGCCCGCAGCACCTGCTCGGCACTGACGACTTCGGCCGCGATGAGCTCTCGCGCCTCGTCTATGGCGCGCGGGTCTCGCTATCGGTCTCCTCGCTGTCCATCGCGCTGGCCGCCGTGCTCGGCATCCCGCTCGGTCTCTGCGCCGGCTACTACCGCGGCGCCGTCGAAACCATCATCATGCGGGCGGCCGACGTGGTGCTCAGCTTCCCCACGATCGTGCTGGCCATCGCGGTGGTCGGCATCCTCGGCCCCAGCTTCCGCGACCTGGTGCTGGTGATCGGCGTCGTGTACGTGCCGCCGTTCATCCGCATCGTCTACGGGGCGACCCTGCGCGAGCGCGAGTCCGAGTACGTGCAGGCCGCGCAGTCGGTCGGGGCGCGCGACGCCTACATCCTGTTCCGGGTCCTCTTGCCCAACGTGCTGGCGCCCATTTTGGTCCAGGCCTCCCTGGGCCTCGGCTTCGCCGTGCTGATCGAGGCCGGCCTCTCCTTCCTCGGCCTCGGCACCCAGCCGCCGACGGCCTCCTGGGGCGACATGATCTCGGTGGCCCGCAACTTTCTGAACGGCGATCCGCTGCTGCTGATCTGGCCCTCGATCGCCGTCTCCCTGCTCGTGCTGGCCTTCAACACCCTGGGCGACGGCCTGCGCGACGTCCTTGACCCGCGCCTGAAGACCTGACGGAAGCGCGCGGTCACCGCGCGCGAGCGACTCAATCAGAAGCGCGCGGTCACCCCGCGCGCACGCGACTCAAACGGAAGCGCGCGGTGACCCCGCGCGCACGCGACTCAAACAGAAGCGCGCGGCCACCCCGCGCGCACTCGACTCAGACAGAAGCGCGCGGCCACCCCGCGCGCACGCGACTCAGACAGAAGCGCGCGGTCACCCCGCGCGCGAGCGACTCAAACGGAAGCGCGCGGCCACCCCGCGCGCACGCGAGCTGAACGGAGGGATCGCACGTGCGCACAGTCGAGCTGGGCCGCATGTCCTGGGAAGAGGTTGCGGAGGTCCGCAAGTCCGATCCGGTGGTGCTTCTGCCGGTCGGGACCGTCGAGCAGCACGGCCCCCACCTGCCCGTGGCCGCAGACAACATGGTGGCCGACTTCTTCGCCCGCAAGGTTGCCGAGGCGACCGGCGCCGTCGTCGCGCCCACGCTGAACTACGGCTGCTCCGACGTCTTCCGCGGCTTCCCCGGCACCCTCTCCATCCGCACCGAGACCTTCAAGGCCGTGCTGCTCGATGTCTGCCACGCCCTGTACGACGACGCCGGCTTCGGTCGCCTCGTCATCGTCGACAACCATGGCGGCAACGAGACGCACGTGGAGGATGTCGCGCGGCGGCTGCGCCGCGAGCGGGGCCGCCAGACGCTCATCGGGTGCCTCTACCCCTGGAACCTCGGCTACGCCGTGATGCGCGAGGTGTACCCGGATGCGGGCGCGGTGTACGGCCATGGCGGCGAGCCCGAGACGTCGGCGATGATGGCCATGTACCCCGAGGATGTGCAGATGCAGAGGGCGCGCAGGGGCGGGTACCAGCCCGTGCGCGGCTGGACGATGCGGGGCTATGCGAAGGTGGCCGTGCCGGGCCAGAAGGCCGGCGAGGCGTCGCTGTACCTGGACGCGGACGAGGTGGCGCCGGACGGCGTCACGGGCGACCCCATGGGGGCCAGCGCCGAGTACGGCCGGCAGTGGGTCGAGCGCGTGGTGGGCTTCGGCATCGCGTACGTGCGCGAGTTCCAGCGGATCACGGCGGGAGGGTGAGCGCGCCTTTGGCTGTCCTTGCCGACGGCTTCGCCGAGGGGACGCACTTCGTGCAGACCCCGCACGTCAACGGGCTGGGCATCCTCCTCGGCGGCCAGCTCTGCGCCTGGATCGACGAGGTCGCGTCGGTGGCGGCGTTCCGCTACGCCGGCGGGGTCTGCGTGACGGCCGCCATGGACGACCTCGACTTCCGCCTGCCCGTCCACCTCGGGGATCTGGTCGTGCTCGCCGCCCTGGTGACCTGGGTCGGCCGGACCTCGCTCGAGGTCGAGGTGCGGGTCTTCCGCGAGCGGGCCGGCGGCGCCCGCTCGCTCGCCAACACGGCGCATCTCGTATTCGTGGCCGTCGACCGCGAGGGCAAGCCCGCGCAGGTGGCGCCAGCGCAGCCCGAGACCGAGGAGGAGCGCCAGGCCTGGGTGGCGGCGGAGATGCGCGGGGAGGCCCGCCTGCGCCGTCGCCGGCGCATGCAGTGAGGCCGCGGGACCAGCGTCCCGCGGCCCCCGCACGGCTTCCCGGGCCGTAGCCCGGGACGTGGCGGCGCTCCGACCCATGCCGGCCGCGGGACTGAGACAGGCAGCCGCGTCCTGATGGGCCCATCGCGTCGGCGACCGGACCGGGATGGCCGGCCGTTGCCCAGACTCGCGCCGGCCAGGGACCGGGGACGGCGCCTCCGCAGCGTTGGCCAGATCCGCGTCGACTGGGGCCGCGACGCTGCAGCTCAGACACGCCGTCTCGGCAACAGTGCCCCGACGCTGTCCGGCCAGGCCGGTCGGCGTGCGGCCTGAGCTCTGTCCGTCGGACGTTTCCCCGGCCGCACGGCCCCCCGGCTTGCCGGACTTGGCGAGCGGCCGTCTACGCCGGCCGCTCGCCCGGGAAGCTCCCCACGACGCGCACCATGCTGGCCCAGGCACGCAGTTCCTCCAGGGCGGCGGCGCAGGCCGGCTCGCTGGCGTGCGCCTCCAGCTCCAGGTGGAAGGTGTACTGCCACGGGTCGCGGCGCGAGGGGCGCGACTCCAGCTTCAGCAGGTTGACGCCATGGTCGGCGAAGGCGGCGAGGGCGCGGACCAGCGTGCCGGGGCGGTCGGCCGCGGGCAGGGCCAGGACCACCACGGTACGGTTCCAGGCGCCCGGCGCGGGCGCGGCCGTGCCCGGGGATGCCAGCGCATAGAAGCGGGTGGCGTTGTCTGCGGAATCCTGGATGTCGCGCGCAAGCGCGACCAGACCGTACCGCTCGCCGGCCCGGGAACCGGCGATGGCGGCGTGCGTCGGCTCGCCTTCGGCAGCGACCTGCCGAGCGCTGCCCGCGGTGTCGTACACGGCCACGGCCGTGGCGCCCAGCCCGCGGAGGTAGCGTTCGCACTGGGCCAGGGCCTGCGGGTGCGAGAAGACCTGGCGGATGTCGCCGAGGCGGGCGCCGGGCAGGGCCAGCAGGCAGTGGCGCACGGGCAGGGTCAGCTCGCCGATGACCGGCAGGCCGTGCTCCAGCAGCCGGTCGTAGGCCTCATGAATGCTACCCGCGTAAGAGTTCTCGACCGGGACCATGGCGGCCGCCGCCTCGCCCTGGGTCACGGCCCCGAAGGTCGCGGCCAGGTCGCGGCACGGCAGCGGGTCGATGGGGCCGAAGAAGCGTACGGCGGCCTCCTCGCTGAAGGCGCCGAGCTCGCCCTGGAAGGCGACGCGCAGGCTCAAGCGTCCTCTCCCCCACGGCCCAGGGTGAGGTGGGCGGAGCCCTTCAGCAGCTGATAGGCCTGGTACAGGTCGAGCTTGGCGCGCGTGTCGGTGATGTCGAGATCCCGCATGCGCAGCTGTCCGATGCGGTCCTGGGCCGTGAACACCTCCGCGAGGCCGCGCTCCATCGTGAGGCGCTCCGGCGCATAGGTGAAGGTCTCGCCGGTGGTCGCCATGATCGAGTAGTCGTTGCCGCGCCGCAGCCGCAGGCGAACCTCGCCCGTGACGACCGTGGCGAAGAACGACTGGAGGGCGGCCTTCAACATCAGGGCCTGGGGGTCGAACCAGCGGCCCTGGTAGAGGAGCCGGCCCAGCGCGCGGCCCGAGTCTCGGTAGATCCCGATGGCGTCCTCATTGTGAATGACGCTCACCAGGCGCTCGTACGCGATGTGCAGCAGCGCCATGCCGGGCGCCTCGTAGATTCCGCGACTCTTGGCCTCGATCACGCGGTTCTCGACCTGGTCGCTCATCCCGAGGCCGTGGCGGCCTCCGACCGCGTTGGCCTCCACCACGAGCTCGTGCTTGCTGGCGAAGGACCGCCCATTGATGGCGACCGGCAGCCCGCTCTGGAAGCGCACCGTGACGTCCTCCGCCTCGACGGACACGCCAGGCTTCCAGAACGCGAGGCCCATGATGGGCTCGACGATCTCCAGAGAGCTCGAGAGCGACTCGAGGTCCTTGGCCTCGTGCGTGGCGCCCAGCAGATTGGCGTCGGTCGAGTACGCCTTCTCCGCCGTCATCCGGAACGAATGGCCGTGGGCCTGGAGCCAGGCCGAGAGCTCAGCCCGGCCGCCGAGCTCGCCGACAAAGGCCTGGTCGAGCCAGGGTTTGTACACGCGCATGCGGGCGTTCACCAGGAGCGCGTAGCGGTAGAAGCGCTCGATGTCGTTACCCTTGTAGGTGGAGCCGTCACACCAGATGCCGATGCCGTCGTCATCCATCGCCTGGGCCAGGCGAATCCCGGCCACGGCGCGGCCAAGCGGGGTGGTGTTGAAATACTTGCTGCCGGCCGTCTCGATGTGGAAGGCGCCGCACTGCAGGGCAAGGAGGCCCTGCGCCGCCAGCTCCTCCCGGCAGTCGACGAGGCGGGCGTCCACCGCGCCCAAGGCGCGCGCCCGCGCGGGAATGCCGGCGATGTCCTCCTCGTCGTACTGGCCGAGGTTTGCCGTGTACGCGTGCGGGATGACCCGCTTGTCGGCCATCCAGGCGACGGCCGTGGAGGTGTCGAGGCCGCCGGAGAACGCGATTCCCACGCGCTCGCCGGTTGGGACCGAGGTCAGGATCTCCGCCATGCCTTGTGCATCCTTCCCCGCCGGCGGTGCCGGCGTTTGGCCGAGCTTCGGCGCGCAAGCCAGGCGGGCGCCGGGGGCCGGCGCTCCGCACCTGGGGTTTCGAGATCGGTGCCCCGAAATCATGCGCGGGCCAGCGGCCGAGCGCCCGGCCCTCCGGCGCGGGATCGGGGCGACCGCCCTGGGCGCGGCCCAGCGGGCCGGGGCGGTGTGAAGCGGGCGGCAGGACCGCCGGAGGGACGGCGTCCCTCGCGGTCAGCGGGCGGGGCGCCCGCCCACGGCACGGACGTACCGGTCCAGGGGCTCGCCGCCGAACGGCTGCCACTCCTCGGCGTCGCGCGAAAAGCCCCGTGCCCGGAGGAAGGCCTGCGCGGCCGTGTTCTGGCGCTCCACGCGGACCAGGACGGTCGGGGGCAGGCCGTCCCAGGCCACCAGCGCCGTCGCCACGCCGCGGCGCCGCCAGGGCTGGCGCACGCGCAGGGTGACGAGCTCGTAGGAGCCGCCGTGCCGCACGACCTCGATCAGGCCGCAGGGCTCGCCCTCATCCTCATCCCAGGCGATGGCCATCCGCGAGCACTCGAAGCGCCGGAGGAGCGCCCTGTCGCTGCACGCTGCCTTGAGGTAGGCGCGCGTGAGGTCCTCCGGCCAAAGATCGCGGCAGGTCTCGGCCGAGATCGCCCGGATCGCCCACAGCTCGTCGAACTCCACGGACCGCACGGACAGCATCGGCGCCTGCACCTCCGATCCCACGGACCGCGTCACGCGTCCGGCCCGATAAGAAAAGCCCTCGCCCCTGCTGGAGGGGCGAAGGCCTTTCGCGGTACCACCCTGATTCGCCGGCGCATGCCGGCCTCTTACCGGCCACGGTCATGCGGCCGGCTGCGGGATAACGGCCCCGCGGGCGCATGGGCCCGCACGGCCGGGCTCCCCTACTGGCCTCACGGCGTTCGGGCAGCCAACTCGGGGAGAGAGCGCCCACCGCCGCCGGCACCGGGTCGCACCCAACCCCGGCTCTCTGGCGCGCGGCCCCGCGGAGGGCGGGCTCCCGTCATCGGATATTGGGCAGACGATACGCCGCCGGCCGCCGGATTCCTCCTGCCCCGGGCAGAAGACTCAGCGCGGTACCCGGCAGACGGCGCCCTCCGAGGCGGAGGCCACGAGGTGGGCGTACTTCGCGAACACACCGCCCGGGTAGCGCGGGGCTGGCGCCCGCCACGCCCGCCCGCGCGCGGCCAGCTCCGCCGCGTCCACCTCCAGGTCGACCCTGCGCGCCTCCAGGTCGACCGTGACGGTATCCCCCTCGCGGACCAGGGCGATGGGCCCGCCCGCGGCGGCCTCCGGCGAGGCGTGGCCGACCATCAGGCCGTGGGTGGCCCCCGAGAAGCGCCCGTCTGTCACCAGGGCCACCTCGTCCTTCAGCCCCTGCCCCACCAGGGCCGCCGTCACCGACAGCATCTCGCGCATGCCGGGCCCGCCCCGCGGGCCCTCGTAACGGACGATGACGACATCACCAGGGTGGACACTACCGCCCATCACGGCGGCCATCGCGTCCTCCTCGCAGTCGAAGACGCGGGCGGGCCCGCGCAGCCGCCGCAGCGAGGCGCCCGTCGCCTTGATGACGCCGCCGTCGGGCACAAGGCTGCCGCGCATGACGGCGAAGCCGCCGGTGGCGTGGACGGGGTCGGCCAGCGGCCGGATCACGGTCTGATCCGCCGGGAAGGCGACCCCCTCCAGGCGCTGCGCGAGGGTGCGCCCGTCCAGGCCGACCGCCTGCTCGTGCAGGAGCCCCCCGTCGAGCAGCTGGCGCAGGACGACCGGCACGCCGCCGATGGCGTCCAGGTGGGCCATGACGTTGCGGCCGGTGGGCTGCAGGTCGGCCAGGTGCGGCACGCGGGCGCCCACCCGCTCAAAATCGTCCAGCTGGAGCGCCACGCCGGCCTCCGCCGCGAAGGCCAGCAGGTGCAGCACGGCGTTGGTGGAGCCGCCCATGGCGGCGACAACGGAAATCGCATTTTCCAGGGCGTCGCGCGTGAGGATGTCGCGCGGCCTGAGCCCGCGCGCCAGCACGTCCATCATCAGGCGCCCCGTCTCATAGGCGACGCGCTCGCGCTCGGCGCTCACGGCGGGGGGGGAGGCCCCAGCCGGCAGCATCAGGCCGAGCGTCTCCACGGCCGAGGCCATGGTGTTGGCCGTGAACATGCCGCCGCAGGCTCCGGCGCCGGGGCAGGCGGCGCACTCCAGGGCATGCAGGGCCGCCTCGGTCATCGTGCCGCGTCCGACGGCCCCGACGGCCTCGAAGACGTCCTGAACCGTGACGTCGCGGCCCTCGTAGCGGCCCGGCAGGATGCTGCCGCCATAGAGGAAGACGGCGGGGCGGTTCACGCGCAGCAGGCCCATCACGCCGCCCGGGATCGTCTTGTCGCAGGCGCCGATGGCGATGAGGCCGTCGAAGGCGTACCCGACCGCCGCCAGCTCGATCGAGTCGGCGATCAGCTCGCGGCTGACCAGCGGCGCCCGCATCCCGGCGTGGCCCATGCCGATGGCGTCGTTGACGGCCACGGCGTTGAACTCCAGCGGCGTGCCGCCCGCCTCCCGCACCCCGGCCTTGACGTGCTCGGCGAGCGCGCGCAGGCCGACGTTGCAGGGCTGGGCCTCGGTCCAGGTGTTGGCGATGCCGATCAGGGGGCGGCGCAGATCCTCCTCGCCCAGGCCCGCGGCACGCAGCATCGCGCGGTGGGGCGCCCGCTCGACTCCGCCCGTCACCCGCAGGCTCTCCCCCGGCTCGGCACCGTTTCGCACGCTCATCGGAAGATCCCCCTCGCGCTTGGAGACTTCGCGCGGGATGTCCGGCGGGCCTGCCGAATAGGGGGACGGGGGGTGCACCGGTGGATCGCCTCGCCGCCCTGGAAGCCACCTCGGGTGGGCGCCTGGGGGTGGCGGCCCTGGACTGCGCCAGCGGCGCGGCCATCGCCCACCGCGCGGGCGAGCGCTTCCCGTTCTGCAGCACCTTCAAGGTCCTGCTGGCGGCGGCGGTCGTGGAGGCGGGGCTGGGGGACGAGCGCGTCGCCATCGCGGCGGAGGACCTGCTGCCGCATTCGCCCGTCACGGGTTCCCGGGTGGGACGGGCCGTCGCCGCGCGGGAGCTGTGCGCGGCGGCCGTGGAGCAGAGCGACAACGCGGCGGCGAACCTGCTGCTGCGGCGCCTGGGCGGGCCGGCCGCGCTCACCGCCTATGCGCGGTCCATCGGCGACAGCGACTTCCGGCTCGACCGCTGGGAGCCCGACCTCAACAGCGCCATCCCCGGCGACCCGCGCGACACGACGACCCCCGCCGCCATGGCGCGGGATCTGCGCCGTCTCGCGCATTGCGCGCCCCTGATGGCGTGGATGCGGGGCTGCGCGACCGGGGCCGGGCGGATCCGGGCCGCCGTCCCGGCCGGCTGGACCGTCGCTGACAAGACGGGCACCGGCAGCCACGGCACGACGAACGACGTGGGCGTGGTGTGGCCCCCAGGCCAAGCCCCGCTGGCGCTGGCGATCTACTTCACCCAGGCGGAGCCGGACGCTCCGCCTCGCGAGGACGTCGTGGCGGCGGCCGCTCAGATCGCCGTCGAGGCGCTCGCCGGCAGGGCGACGCCCACCGCCCAGACATAGCCATCCGGATCCTGCACGTGGCACTCCCGCCAGCCGTGGGGGAAGTCGCGCGCGGCCACCACCACAGGCACGCCGGCCGCCGCCGCCCGCGCCTGGACGCCGTCAGGGTCAAGCCCCTGCCAGCGCAACTCGACCCCCACGCCCCGCGGGCCGGCGGCCGCCAGCCGCGGCGCGACAGGCGTCGCTTCGTACGTATGGTCGGCGTGGAGCATGAGCCGGGCGCCGCCCGGACCGGTGAGCGCGGCGAAGTCTGCGTCCCAGTACAGGGGCCCCAGGCCCAGCACGCCGATGTAGAAGGGCAGGCTCCCCGCGACATCGCGCACCACCAGATTGACGGAGAGCCCGGCCAGCGTCCGCCCGAAGACATCGGCCGCCATCCAGGGCTCGCCCGTGCGCTTCTTCACGGTCGCACCTCCAGCCCAGCCCATGCGGTGGAGCGTAACGCCTCGCGGCGTCACGCCAGCTCACGCAGCCGGTGCTCGCGGGCTCGTCGGCGCGGTGGCGGGCAAGAACCGCCTCGGGCCACCGGACCCCGGCGGCCACGGCGGCCGCCGCCTACCTCAGGCCTCCGCCCCCCTCCATGCGCCGCCCTCGCGCCTCGCCCCCGTTTTGCCGCACCACCATCGCATCGCCGTCGAACGTCACGCCGACCGACAGCGGCGCGGCCACAAAGCCGCCGGCGCCGTCCGCCTCCAGCGGGAACGCATCCTGACCGGGCACCCGCAGCCACAGCCCGCCGCCCCGCTCCTCCACCTCCAGGACGAAGTCGGGGCGCAGGGCGTACCGGCCGGAGGCCGATGGCCGCCCAGCCTCCCATCCCATGGCCGCACCGATGGTCGCCAGCACCTCGGCGTACAGCGCGCCGCCGTCGTCGCTGTTCGTCATGGCCACGGCCCCGTGGCCGCCCGCGACCGCGCCGGTCAGGACGCACCGGTAGCCCTCGTTGCCGCCGGTGTGGCGGAACATCCCGCCCGCGACCTCCCACCCGATGCCGAAGCCGCTCCCGGACTGGGGCCGCACCGCTTCGCGGGCCAGCGCCCGCGGCAGCAGGGCCCCCGGCGCCCCCGCCAGGCAGGCCTGGACGCCCGCCACCACCCGCGCCAGGTCCGCCGGCGTGGTCCAGAGCGCGGCGGCCGCCAGCTCCGGGTACACATGCCAGCCGCCCTCCACGGGCGCCCCGCCGGTCCGGTGGCCGAGCGCCGCCGCAGCCTCGTCGACCGGCGCGCCGTACGCGCTCCGCGCCATGCCCAGGGGCTCGAGCACCAGCCGCCGCATCAGCACGGCGAAGGGCTCCCCCGTCACCTCCTCCATGACGAGCTGAACGACGGAGGTGCCGCCGCCCGAGTAGCGGAACTGCGCCCCGGGCAGCGTGTCGACGCGGACCGGCGCCGAGTTGGCCGGCGGCAGCCCGTCCAGCACCTGCAGCAGCGTCGGCCGCGGCGTGCCCCGGCGGTAGCCGGGGAAGCCGTGCACCGTCGTGCCCGCCGTATGGCTCAGGAGCTGGCGGAGGGTGACGCGCGGGCGCCAATCCCCGGCGGCGGCCCGCACCTGCCACGTCCGCAAATACGAATTCACGTCGGCGTCGAGGTCGAGCCGCCCCTCCGCGACCAGCCGCAGCACGCCCAGAGCCGTCACCGGCTTGCTGATGGACGCGGCCTGGAACACGGTATCCGCCGTCACCGGGCGGCCGCCGGCCGCATCGGCGACGCCGTGGGCGCCCGTCCAGACGGGCTCCCCAGGCGCCACCACGGCCACGCTCAGCCCGGGCACGCCCCAGTACGCCATGCGGTCCGCCAGCCGCACAGGTGCCGGCCGCGCCCGCCGATCCACCGCATAGGGCGGCAGCGAGCCCGCCGCCGGCACCACCCAGCCCAGGTCCACCTTCAGTCCCATTTGCTCAGGATCTTGGCCGCCAGGTAGTCGGCCATCTCCTCGTACGCGATGCGGCCCTGCTCCGCCGTGGCGCCGCGCGGGTCGCCCCAGTTGCCCGCCGGCGCCACCGCCGGCAGGTCGTAGAAGATGCGGAACACCTCGGGGTCGCGGTTCTTGGCGAGGTAGCCGCTGACGTCCGGCTCCGGCGCCGCCGCCTCCAGGTGCACGAGCGACGGGTCGACGGCCATGACCAGCGCCGTCTCCTGCTCGCCGGCGTGTGCCTCCCAGATCCGGCTCAACGGCTGTTTGCACCGGGCCTGGACCTTCTCGCGCAGGGCCCGCCCCGTCTGGTACGCGAGCAGATGCGCGTGCAGCACCTGGACCGCCGGGTGGCGCATCTTGAGGTTCTGCGCCGCCAGGTCGAGCGCCGTGCGGTTGCCGCCGTGCCCGCTGATGAGGACGAACTTCTCAAACCCCTGCGCGACCAGGTTGTCGGCCATCTCGCCGAGCAGCAGGGCCAGCGTCTCGTTGCGGATGTTCAGCGAGCCGGCCCAGGTCGTGTGCTGCGGGCAGAAGCCGAGCGGCACCACGGGCGCCAGCAGCGCGTCGATCTTGGCCGCGATGCGCTTGCCGAGCTCCTGGATGATGATGCTGTCGGTGCCGAGCGGCGCGTGATGGCCGTGCTGCTCGGTGCTGCCTAGGGCCAGGATCGCGGTGCGCGTGCCCGCGGCCATGGCCTGGCGGATCGCGACGGAGGTCATCTCGGGGATGTAGCGGCTGTCGCTCAACCCGGTCACGCTCCTTCGATGTCGTCGTGACGGCGCGGCGATCGCCGCGCCGACCAAATCCGTGTTCGGCCGGTGCGCGGCGGTCGCGGCGGCCACGTCCCCGGGCTTCGCGCGGCGGCGCCCGCGGTCCTCTCGGGCTCAGCTCGCCGGCGGGAGGGTGTAGATCGGGATCCGCACCGCCCCGCGCTCCAGGGCGGCCGCGATGCGGACGGGGCGCTGCAGGTTGTCGCGGAAGCGGAAATCGACCAGCGGGCAGGCGGCGACCGTCGCATCGCAGCCGCGGGGCACGTACGGCACGGGGACCGCGTGGGCATGGCGCTCGACGGTCCGGAGGCGGGCGCGCCGCACGGCGTGATGGAGCGTGCTCGATACCCGGGACACGCTGCCGCCGATGCCCTGAGCCGGCTCGCCGCCCAGGATCACCTTGGCGTCCTTCCGGCCGGCGGCGGCCGTGACGGGCGGCATCTGCGCCATGAACGAGAACATCTGCCCCGGGTCGACCAGGCTGTTGTTCAGGCTGCGCCGGGCGAAACCGATGTGGAAGACACGCTCGGGGGAGCCATGGGCCGAGGTGGTGTGCTGCCCCGCCACGTGGGTCATGCGCCGCGGGTCCGCGGCCGTCCGGGCGGGGGCACCGGCTCGTGGGTCGGGGCCAGGCGGGCGCCGACGCGGGCGCGCATGACCCGGTCAAGCGTCTTGGGGACGTTCAGCTCAAGGCCATCGCGCTCCGGGACGATCTGACCCGTCGCCCGGTCGATGCCGGCGCAGACGGCGGGCGGGTAGGTCTGCTGCCACCACTGGCGAAGGACGGCCCCGCCCTCCGCCCGGTACATCCCGCCCAGCGGCGCGCCGGCCAGGGTGCCCCCCGGATTGAGACCGTGCCCCCCGCCCTCCTCACCGCGCCGGCGGCGGGTCGCAGGTCAGCACCTTCGGCTTGCCGTCCACCGGCGTCTCCAGGTGCACGCGCCGCCGCCACAGCTGGGCGACGCGCTGCAGGGTCCGCTCGGCGTACTCCAGGTCCAGGTCGCGGCCGTCGTGGCGGTGCTGCAGGTACAGCTCGCGGCTGCCGTGGTGGTCCACGTCCGCCGCCACGATGCGGGGGTGGCCGCAATGCACCCGTGAGGCGAGGAGGGTGTCGCGGACGGCCTCCCAGGCCTTGTCCGTCACCGACCAGGCGTCGTCCTGGAACTGGTACACATACATGTCGAGGTCCTTGGCCACCTCCTTGGTGAGGTGGTTGCGCAGAAAGGACAGGTCGTCCTCGCTCTCGCGCACGAGGAAGCAGCGCTGCAGGCCCTCGCGCCGATTGAGGTCCTCCCAGATGGAGACGCCGAGGAGGTAGGGGTTCACGGCCCCCGGGTAGGGGCTGCGCACGCCGGCGTTGAGCCGCGCGAACTCCGTGTACTCGGCGTCGCTCAGCTGCAGGCGGCGCAGCAGGCGCACGTGCCAGAAGGTCGCCCAGCCCTCGTTCATGATCTTCGTGCGCACGTACGGGCGGAAGTACAGGCTCTCCGTGCGGACGAGGGCGATGACGTCGCGCTGCCAGTCCGCCAGGTCCGGCGCGTGGCGCAGGATGACCAGCAGGATGTCCTCGCCCTCGCCGGGGTCAAGGTTTGGCTTGGCGGGGGCGGGCGTCGCTGGCGCCGTGCGCCGTTCCAGCAGGTCCTCCCATGCCTCCGGCTGCTGCGGGGGCGCCTCGGGCCGCTCCGGCTCGGGGCGCACCACCCCGACGCGGGCCAGGGGCGTCGGCTCGTCGGCCCAGGGGTCCACGTGCTCCTGGATGGCCAGGACGGCGTCGAGGAAGGACTCCACCTCGCGGCGGCCGTGGGCGAACTCGTAGGCGCGGATGCGCTCCGCGTGCAGGCGCACGCGCTCGTCCATGTCCAGGGCCGCGGCGCGGAAGTGCGCGTTGTGCTTGAAGAAGTCGCTGTGGCCGAGCACGTGCGCCGCCACGAACTTGTTGGTGAAGAGGTCGTTGGTGTCCAGGAGAAAGGCCTGGGCCGGGTCGGCGTGCACGATGAGCTCGAAGATCTTCATCAGGCCGAAGTCGTACTGGGTCTTCATCTGCTGGTAGGCCTTGCCGTGGCTCCAGTGCGCGAAGCGGCCCGGCAGGCCGTACGCCGCCACCTCGTAGAGCACGGGCGCCGGCACGATCTCGAAGTGCGTCCGCATCGGGTCGAGCCCCTCGCCGTGCGCGATGCTCCAGAGGTCGGCGATGGCGAGGTCCAGGGCCGCCACCTCGTCGTCACGCACGCGATGAGCCCCCTTCCGGCATGGCGGTCACGGGGCTGAAGAAGCGGCGCAGGGCCGGATACACGTCGCGCTTGTTGTGGATGGCGACGGCGATGAAGCGGGGGTCCTTCACCTGGCCGAAGACCGTCCACAGCGGCGAGGTGTAGCCGCCCTCGTTGATCTCGCCGTAGCCCATGACGGAGGAGACCTGCAGCAGCTCGTTCACCAGCTGCAGGCAGCGCTTGTTGTCGGCGTCTCCCCAGTTGTCGCCGTCCCCGAAGTGGCCGCGGGGGAGACGGCCGTGCCCGTGTAGGGAACGGTCGATTTATATCGAATGTGGGTATATATGAACGGCGGCCTCTGGGAACGGGAGGCCGAGCGGTCCTCGCTGGCCGCGGCCCTGGCCTCCGCGGCGCGTGGCCGGGGGGCGGCCGTGTTTGTGCTGGGCCAGCCGGGCGTCGGCAAGACACGTCTTCTGGCGGAGGTCGCCGACGCCGCCGGGCGCCGCTTCACCGTCGTGCGCGCGACCGGTCAGCAGATGGAGGCCGGCTACCCCTATGCCATGGTCCACCAGGTTGTCGCCGCCCTGGGGCACGGCGCGGCGGGCCGCCTGATCGCCACCCAGCCGGCCCTGCGCGCCTTCGCCCGCGGGCGGCTGCGGGGCGGACGCGCGGAGCTGACGTACGCGCTCTTTTGGCTCCTCAGCAGCGTGGCGGAGCGCCGCCCCCTGCTGCTGCTGCTCGACGACCTCCACTGGGCGGATCCGGACTCGTTGGAGTTCTGCCGCTTCCTGGCCTGCCGCGTGGACAGCCAGCAGCTGGCGCTGGTGGCGGGCGTGCGGCCCTGGCCGGCCCAGGCGGCCGCGATGGCGGAGCGGCTGGCGGAGGGGGGCCAGGCCGCGATCCTTGGCCTGCGGCCGCTTGGGCCCGAAGGCACACGGGGCCTTTTGTCCGACGCGCTGGGCGCCGCACCGAACCCGGCCCTGGTGCGGCAGGCGATGGACCTGACGGCCGGCAACCCGCTGCTGGTTCGCGCACTGGCCGGGCTCGTGCGCGACGGGCGGCGGCTCGGCAGCGGCCACGAGCTTCTGCGCATCCGGCTGCAGGGGCTGCCCGCCGAGAGCCTGCAGCTCCTCGGTGCGGCCGCGGTGGCGGGTGCGGAGGTCGAGACGCCTTTCCTGCTGGCCCTGGCCGAGACCGGCGGCGACGCGGCGGACGTGGCGCTGCAGCCGCTGACGGCCCTCGGACTTCTGGCCCGCGACGGGTCCCGGCTGGCCTTCACTCACCCCCTGCTCCGCGAGATGGCGGAGGAGGCCCTGCCGCCCGCCCGGCGGCTGGCGCTGCACCGGCGGGCCCTGGACATGCTGCGGGCCGCGGGGGCCCCGCCCACAGCCCTGGTGCCCCACGCGCTGGCGGGAGCCGGCCCCGGTGACCCGGAGGCCGTGGCGCTGCTGCGGTTGGCTGCGGCCGAGGCGGAAGGCCAGTCGGCCCACGAGACGGCTGCGGCGCACCTGCGGCGGGCACTGGGCCTGGTCCCGGGCGGGGAGGCCCGGGCCATCGTTCTCCACGAGCTGGGGCGGGCGGAGCAGCAGTCCGGCGACCTGGCGGCGGCCGAGTCCGCCTTTGCCGCGGCCGTGGCGCTGGAGGCCTGTCCGCCGGCCCTCCGGGCCCGCGTGCGCCGCTCCTGGGCCCTGTCGCTGACGATGGCCGGGCGCACGGGCGACGCGCGGGAGCAGCTGGATCTGGCCCTCTCCGACGCCGAGGGCGAGCCGGCGCTGGCGGCGGAGATCCTGGTGGCGCGGGCCGTCCTGGAAATGACGGCCGGCGCGCTGGCGGCCGGGCGGGCGGCGGCCGTGCGCGCCGAGCAGCTGGCCACGACAGCCGGCGACCGGGGCGCCCAGGCCCGGGCCATGGCCGTCCGCGGCAACCTGGAGTTCCTGCTGGGACAGCCCGGCGCGTACGAGCGGGTCCGCGAGGCGGCCGCCCTGCTGCCCGCGGCGCCCCCGGACGAGATCGAGGCCTTCTGGGGCTGGTCGGTGCCCACCGCCCTCGCGATGATCGAGCTGCGTTCGGAGCGCTACGCGCAGGCTGACGCGCACTTCGCCGAGATGGCGCGGACCGCGGGCCGGCGGCGGGCCCGCTACGTCACGGTGTGGGCCGCCACCTTCCGGGCGGAGCTGGCCTGGCGCCGCGGGCAGCCCCGCGAGGCGCTGCGGATCGTCGAGGACGCGGCGCAGTTTCCGGTTGAGGTGCCGTGGGCGACAGCTCTGGCCCTGGCCGTACGGGGGCGCATCCTCGTGGACCTGGGCGAGATCGAGGAAGCGGAGGCGTCTCTGCGGCGGGCGGAGTCGGACGCGACGGAGGCGAAGCTGGGTCCGGCCCTGCTGTGGGTGCGGGCCGCCTGGGCCGCCATCGCCGCCCGGCGGGGCGACCACGCCGCCGCGGCGGCCGACCTGCTCGCCGGACTGGCGCAGGCCGCGGCCATCGGCGTCCGCGAGCCCAGCATGCTGCCCTGGCATCTGGACGCCGCGGAGGCCTGCATGCGCTGCGGGCGGGCCGAGGAGGCGACACGGCTCGTGGCTGAGACGCTGGCGGAGGCCCGCGCCTTTGGTCATCTGGGCCTGGAGGCGGCCGCGCTGCGAACGCAGGGGATCATGGATGCCGCGGCGGGCCGGGAGGCGGCCGCCGACAGCGCCTTCGCGGCGGCCCTGGCCATCCAGGCCGAGCAGGGGCTCGGCTGCGAGCGGGGGCGGACGCTGCTTGCGCTGGGGGCCTCGCTGCGGCGGCGGGGAGACCTGCGCCGGGCCCGCGCCACCCTGGCTGAGGCGGAGGACGAGCTGGCCGCCTGCGGTGCGGAGCCGTGGCGGCGCGAGGCCGAGGCGGAGCGGATGGCCGCGGGCGGGCGCCGCCGGCGGCTGGCGGATCCGCTCACCCCGCAGGAGCGCCGCATCGCCGACCTGGTGGCCCAGGGGCGCACGAACCGGCAGATCGCCGGGCTGCTGCTGGTCAGCCCCAAGACCCTGGAGACGCACCTCCGCCACATCTACGGCAAGCTCGGGCTGGACTCGCGCCCGGCCCTCCAGGAAAAGATCAGGGGGGAGGCCCGATAGCCTGAGGCCGCCCCGTTCCCCCATCGTCGGGGTGGGGGGTCGAGACCCTTGCGGTGGCGTTCGCTCGGACGGGTCGCGTCGGCGGCGGTCACGGTGCTGAGCCTGATCGGGACGCAGGCCGCGTGGGCCCAGGGCTCCACCCCCGTGGCCAGCCCGACGTTCGCGTCGACCGGCGGGAACGGCTACGCGGTCGGCTTCACGACCAGCCCCAGCGGGCAGCTCACCGGGTCCGGCGGGTTCATCAGCCTGTCGTTCACCGGCCTCACCGTTGCGGGGGCAACGTATTCGGTCACGGCCGGCGGCTCCCCGCTCGGCGTGACCGGCTCGGTCAGCGGCGGCACGCTCACACTGGACCTCGCTCCCTCGATGACCATCCCCGGCGGCACCGCCGTCAGCATTGCGCTGCAGAACCTCACCGGCGCGAGCTCGCCGGCTGTCACGATCGCGACCAGCGCCGACACGGTCGCCGTCGGGCCGATCCCGCTGGCGGGCGGAGGCGGCGGCGCGCCAGGCGGGGGCGGCACGCCGAGCCCCACGTCGGTCCAGGGCGTGGCGGTGGCCCCGACGCCCGACACCGCAGGCGCTCCGGCGAGCTACACCGTGGCGTTCGCCGTGTACAGCGCCCTCGGCCCCGGTGGCACCATCAGCCTCGCAGCGGCGGGCACGACCTTCCCCGGCCAGGCCGCGGATTACACCGTCACGGACACGAACACGCCCTCGAGCGGCGCTGCCACCGCCCTCCCGAACCTGGTCGCCGGCAGCGTCACGTTGGCCATACCGAACCGGCTCAACGCCGGCGACCACGTCAGCGTCAGCATTGTGAACGTTGACAACCCGCCGATGGCCGGGAACCTGCAGATGGCGGTATCCACTTCGGCGGATGTGGCCCCCGCCGCGGCCACGTACACCATCGGCCCCGCCCAGGCAAGCCGGCTGGCCTTCACCACGCAGCCGGGCGGGGGCACCGGTGGCTCGGCATGGGGAACCCAGCCGTCCGTGGCGGTGGAGGACGCGTTCGGCAACGTGGTGACGACCTCGACCGCCACCGTTGCGCTGTCGGTTTACGCGGGCAGCGGATCCCTGACATGCACGGGCGGCGACAGCTTCGCCGCCAACCAGGGTGTGGCGGCCTTCCAGGGCTGCGCGATCGACCAGGCCGGGACCGGCGATCAGCTGCTGGCGCAGTCCGGATCGCTCACCAGCGCCGTCAGTCAATCCTTCGATGTCGTGGCCGGGTCCCTGCCGGACCTGACGGTCACATCGGCCAGCGGACCGGCAACGGCCACCGCCGGCGCCGGCGTGTCGGTGTCGTGGACCGTGTACAACAGCGGCGCCGCCACCGCGACCGGGACGTGGTCCGACGCGGTGTACCTGTCGCCGTCCTCCACGCTGGGCGCGGGTGTCACCCCGTTTGTCACCGTGCCCGAGAGCGTGTACGCGCCATTGGCGTCCGGCGCCAGCTACACCGAGACGCGGGCCGTCACCCTGCCGGCGGTGCCGTCCGGCCCCTATGACCTGATCTTTCAGACCAACGCGACCGGGTCGTTGACGGTCTCGAGCTCGACGTACGCGACCTCTGCTGTCGCCATCACCCTCGCGGCGCCGCAGCTTGCCTTCACCACCCAGCCCGGCGGCGGCGTGCCGGGGCAGGCCTGGGGCGCGCAGCCTGCTGTCACGGCGGAGGACGGGTCGGGCGCTGTGCTCGGGTCGTTCTCCGGCGACGTGACTCTGGCGCTGGCGCCGAATCCGGAGAGCGCATCGCTGACGTGCGCGGGCGGAACCGTCGTCGCCGCCGTGTACGGGGTGGCCACCTTCAGCGGCTGCTCCGTCGACAAGGCCGGCAGCGGCTACACCCTGACGGCAGCGGCTGCAGGTGCCACGCCCGCCACAAGCGCACAGTTCACGATCGCGGCGCCCGCTGCCAGCGGTACCATCCTTGCGGTCGGCGGCGCGGCGGGCGGCACTGTCACGGGAGCCATGAGCCAGTTCCTGGTGGGCGATAACTGCTGGTCCTCCGAATGTCAGTACGGTTTCGCGAACGTGCCGCCGGCCCCGATCGCGCGGACGGGCCTGGCGTCGGTGTTCAGCAGCGCTGACCACCGGCTCTATGCCGTCGGCGGCGCCGATGCCAACGGAACGGCCCTCGCCACCCTCGAGGCGTACGACCCGCTCCTCGACTGCTGGACCGACCAGTGCGGTGGCAGCATCCTCGGCCTTCCTTCGATGCCGACGGCCCGATACGACCTGGCCGCCGCGCTGGATCCGGGGTCGGGCGTCATCTACGCCATCGGCGGGGCCGCAACGGGCGGCTCGCCGCTCACCACCGTCGAGGGATACCATCCCCAGAGCAACGCCTGGGAGAGCGCGATGACGATGCCAACTGCACGGTACGGCCTGGCCGCCGTCCAGGATCCGTCCACCGGCCTCATCTACGCCATCGGCGGTACGGGGGTCGGCGGGAATCCGCTGGCGACATTGGAGGCGTTCAACCCCCAGAGCAACGCCTGGCAGACATTGGCCTCGATGCCCACGCCGCGTACCGGCCTGGCCGCGGCGCTGGGCGCCGACGGCCGCATCTACGCCATGGGCGGCACCGGCGCGAACGGGGTCGTCGCCACCGTTGAGGCTTACGACCCGGCCCTCAACAGCTGGACCGCCGTGGCCGCCATGCCGACCGCGCGCACCGGCCTCGCCGCCGCCGCCGGCGGGGATGGGCGCATCTATGCCATCGGCGGCCGGGACGGCAGCGGCAACCCGCTGGCGACCGTCGAGGCCTACACGCCGGGCACCAACAGCTGGGCGGAGGTCGCCGTCCTGCCCGTCGCGACGTACGGCTTGGCCGCTGCCGCCGTCTCCGGTGTCTCGGGCGTCAGCGCCTCGCCGAGCGTCGCGACGGCTGGCGCGAGCGCGACGTACACGGTGACGTTCTCCGCGACCTCGGGCCTCAGCGCAGGCGAGAGCGTTCTGCTGGTGGCGCCCAGCGGCACGGCCTTCCCGAGCGGCAACCCCGGGGCATACACGGTGGACGGCATCGCCGCAGGATCCGTCAGCGCCAGCGGCAACGACGCAAGCATCACTGTCCCGTCTGGCGTTGGGGTCGGCGCGGGGGGCAGCGTCACCGTAACGGTCGCGGGCGTGACCAACCCGGCGAGCGTTGCCGCCAACGACGTGATGCAGGTGTCCACATCCGCGGATCCGGCCCCTGAGGCGTCGAACGACTACGCCATTTCCGCCGGTCTCCCGGCGAAGCTGGCCTTCACGCAGCAACCCGGCGACGCGGTGGCCGGCCAACCCCTCAACCCCCAGCCCGGGGTCGCGGTCGAGGACGCCGCCGGCAATATGGTGAGCTCGAGCGCCCCAGTCAAGCTTGCGCTCGCCAACCCGAACGGCGCGACCCTGACCTGCGCCGCCAATCCTGTGAACGCAGTCAACGGGGTTGCGAGCTTCAGTGGCTGTTCAGTCGATCAGGCGGCGAACGGATACCTGCTGACCGCCTCCTCTTCGGGCCTCAGCAGCGCGACCAGCGCCGGCTTCAACGTCGCCGGGTCGAGCGCCGCCTCCCTGGCGGTGTCGGCGCCCGCGTCGGCGACCGCCGGAGTGCCGTTCAGCGCAACCGTCACCGCCAAGGACCAGAGCGGCGGCACCGCGACGGGGTACACCGGGACCGTGCACTTCAGCAGCACCGACGACCTGGCGGGGCTTCCGGCCAACTACACCTTCACCGGCGCGGACGCCGGGAGCCACACCTTCAACGTCACGCTGGCGACTGCGGGGCCGCGGACGGTGACGGTCAAGGACACGGTGACGCCGAGCATCGCCGGGAGCGCCTCCGTCAACGTGACCGCGGGGCCCGCGAGCCAGCTGGCCTTTACGGTCTTCCCCGCGCAGCAGACCGCCGGCGCGCAGTTCGGCCTCATCCTGACGGCCGAGGACGCGCACGGCAACGTGGCGCCGAACTACACGGGCACGGTGCACTTCACCACGACCGACGGCAACGCGCCGAATGGCACTGCACCGATCCTGCCGGCCGACTACACGTTCACAGGCACAGACGCCGGGCAGCACACCTTCGGCGGGATCACCCTGTACAACGCGGGAACCGCGACCGTGACCGCAACGGACGTCGGCACCCCGTCGATCACCGGCACCAGCAGTACCGTCACGGTGGCGCCGGGAGCGGCGACACAGCTCGCCTTCACCACGCAGCCGGGCGGCGGCGCGGCCGGCGCCACCTGGTCCGCCCAGCCCGTGGTGACCGTCGAGGACGCGAGCGGCAACCCAGCGACGTCGGCGGCGGCCACGGTCGCGCTGGCGATCCAGACCAACGCCGGCGCGGGGAGCCTGACCTGTTCGGCGATCCAGGTCACGGCGGCCTCCGGCGTCGCGACCTTCGGCGGGTGCTCGATCAACAACGCCGGCAGCGGCTACACGCTGCAGGCCACCTCCAATGGCATCGCGAGCGCCACCAGCGGCGCGTTCAACATCACCGGCAGCACGGCCCAGCTCACGATCACGACCCCGACGACCCTGCCCGACGCGACGGCCAACCAACCCTACAGCGTGGCCCTGACGGCAACCGGCGGCACCGGCCCGTACGCGTGGTCCAGCACCGAATTGGGCGGCCCGGGCCTGACCCTGAGCCCTTCGGGCACACTCGCCGCGACCGCCGTCAACGGGCCGGCCGGGGCGATCTTCGGCTTCACAATCCAGGTGAAGGACAGCATGGGCGCCACGGCGTCGGCCACGTTCAGCCTGCCGGTCGTGGCGTCCGCCGTGACGAGTCCGACGGTCCAGGTCAGCCCGGCCACGGCGTGGGACACGGACGCCACGTACACCGTGACCTTCACCACCAGCGTGAGCGGGGCCCTGGGTGCGGGCGACTTCATCACGATCTCCTCGGCTCCGCAGGGCACCGTCTTCTCCGGCGTCTACACCGCCTACACCGTCCAGGGTGGCTCGGTGCCGGTCACGGCGGTGGAGGTCAACAACTTCAGCGGCGCGGCGACCATCACCCTGGGGGGCGCCATCCCGGCATCGACCCTGGTCACGGTGGTCGCCCACAACGTCGGCAACCCGCTGAGCCCGAGCGCCACAAACACCCTGTCGGTCTCGACCGATCAGGACAGCCAGACGGTCCAGTCGGCCCCGTACCTCATCACGCCCATCCCTGCGCTTCCGGCGGGCTTTGCGGAATCGAGCGTCGTCGCCCAGCCGGCGACGCTGTTCATCAACGAGAACAACCCCACGGCGAGCCCCACCGTGGCCCTGGCGGTCTATCTGCGGGACGGCTCGGGTACGCCGCTGGCCGGCCGGGACGTGACGCTCCGCGGCTCCTTCCCGCCGTACGGGTCGATGTGGGCCTTCTCCGGCCCGACCAGCGCGGTCACGGGTGCCGGCGGCGAGGCAGATTTCCTGGTGCAGTGCCCGGTGGCCGGACCGGGGTACTGCAACGGACCGCTGGCCTTCGCGGCGACGGACACCACCGACGGCGTGGTCATCGCCGGGCCCAGCGTGGCCGTGAACGAATACAACATCACCTTCGGCGGCGACGACTACCCCGGCAGCACGGCGGACATCAACGCCAGTGGCCTCCCGGCGGGCCAGGCCGTGACGGCGGCCTTCACCGGTGCGCCCCTGGTCCTGAGCGGTGCCTGCACCACCGGCAGCAACGGCGATTTGGGGTCGTTCGGCGGCGGCGGCGTGTGCAGCTTCACCGTGCCGCCGGTGGCGCCCGACACCACGTATCCGATGGTGCTGACGGCGGGCGGCGTGCAGTTCCAGGCCACTTTCTACGTGGGCGGCAACCCCGCCGGGATCCCGGCGGCCATCGCCGCCACGGCCGGCACCCCGCAGAGCGCGGCGGTGGGAGCCGCGTTCGGCACGCGCCTTGCCGCGACGGTGACCGACGCCAACGGCACGGGGGTTTCGGGCGTCAACGTCACGTTCACCGTGCAACCCGCCGGCGGCGGCGCCGGCGCCACCTTCGCCGGCGGCGGCACGACCGCCACGGCCCAGACCGACGGTAGCGGCGTGGCGACCGCTCCGACGCTCACCGCCGACACGACGACCGGCGCCTTCACCGTGACGGCCAGCGCGACCGGCACCGGCGGCACCACCTTCAACCTCACAGCGACGGCCGGAGCCCCGGTGAGCATCCAGGTGTCCAGCGGTGACCCGCAGGCCACTTTGGTGAGCACAGGCTTCGCGGCGCCGCTTCAGGTCGAGGTGCGGGACCAGTACGGCAACCCCGTGGCGGATGCCTCCGTCACCTTCACGCCGCCGGCAAGCGGGGCTGGAACCACGCAGGGCGCGATCGCGGCGAACACGAGCGCGGGCGGCACCGCGCAGGCCGACTTCACCGCCAACAGCGCCATTGGGCAGTTCGAGGTCGACGCCACGACCCAGGGGGTTGGCACCCCGGCCGTCTTCCACCTGACCAACGCGTCCGCGCTCCTGGGCTCCTGTGACCCGACCACGCTCGCGGCAGCCCTTGCGGGCGGCGCGCCGGTGTGGCTCCTGTTCCCGGCCAACTGCACCCTCACGCTCAGCCAGCCCGTCACGATCTCGGCCGGGCAGACCGTGACCCTGGACGGAACGGACAACAGTGTGACGGTGACGGCCTCCGGAACCCGCGCATTCCAGGTCGAGGGCGGCACGCTGACCCTCATCGACCTCGCCGTGATCGACGGCAGTGTCCAGGGCCAGAACGGCAGCAAGGGCGGCAGCGGCTCCGCCGGAACCGACGCGGGCTTCACGCCCGGGGTCTCCGGGGGCGATGGCGCCGCCGGCGGCGCGGGCACCCCCGGCGCCGACGCACAGGGCGGGGCCATGTACATCGCGCCCGGCTCCACCGTGAGCCTGATCGGCACCACGTTCAGCGCCGACCAGGTCCAGGGCGGCAGCGGCGGCGGCGGCGGAAGTGGCGGCAAGGGCGGCCAGGGCGGCGGCGGCGGCCAGGGAGGCAGCGGCGCCGGAGACGGCGGTAACGGCGGCGGGGGCGGGCCAGCCGCTGGCGGCGGCAACGCCGAGGGCGGCGCCATCTACAACGGCGGCACGCTGACCATCAGCGGCGGCGCCTTCATCGGCGACGCGGCCCTGGGCGGCTTCGGCGGCTACGCCGGCAGCGGCGGCGCCGGAGGCAGCGGCGGCCAGGGCACCAAGGGACAGACCGGCACCCACGGCAGCGACACGAGCTGCGCCC
>DAHVAF010000138.1 GCA_027314765.1 Clostridia bacterium
TTCGGCCCGGCGCGCCGTTCCGGGACGCCGTCACGCGCGCCGCGGCGGCGGGCGGCTCGCGGCAGGGCGCTCTCGGGTGACCGGGCCGGCCGAAAGCGGGAGCCGCGAACGGGCCCTGGTCGGGCTGCCGTCCGCGGCCCGCGCCGAGGCGCCGCCGTGTGCGCGACGCGAGCCCGGCGGCGGACGGGTGCCTGCTCCGCGGCGTCCGTGCCCGCGCGACACCCCGGCGTTGCCCCACGGGCGGGCAGGCGCGGCCGGGCCCGCGTCGTACTTCAGTCACCGGGAGTGAGGCCCTTGCTGCTGACGGCCGACCGCGTGATTCCGGGACCCGCTGACGCGGAGCCGATCGACCACGGCGCGGTCCTCGTCGACCAGGGCCGCATCGCCCGCGTGGGCCGTGCGGCTGAGTTCGGTGACGCCGCCGACCGCCTGGATTTCCCCGGCCATACCCTCATGCCGGGCCTGATCGACGCTCACGTCCACCTGGCGCTGCCGGGCGACGGCACCCCGTTCACCGCCTACGCACAGGACGAGCCCCCCGGCGTCCACATGGCCGTCGCCATCCGCAACGCGGCCACCGCACTCCGGGCCGGCATCACCACGTTGAAGGACTGCGGCGGCCCCCACACGCTGACCTTCGAGCTGCGCCGGGCGGCCGAGAAGGGCTACGCCCAGGCCCCTCACCTTCACCTGTGCGGCCGGCCGCTCACCATCCGCGGCGGCCACTGCTGGTACTTCGGCGGCGAATGCGGCGGCCGGGACGGCGTGGCCGAGATGGTGCGCGAGGTCAGCAAGCAGGGCGCGGACTACGTCAAGGCCATGGGCAGCGGCGGCGGCACGCCCCACACGATGTCGTGGCTGCCCGCCTTCACCCCCGCCGAGCTCACGCGCATGGCGGACGAGGCCCACCGCCTCGGCCGCCGCCTGGCCGTCCACTGCCTCTGCGGCGCCGCCACCATGCAGGCCCTTGCCGCCGGGGTCGACGTGATCGAGCACTGTGGCTTCATCACCGGCCCCGACACGCCCCAGCGCTTTGACCCCGCCGTGGCCGAGGCCGTCGCCCGGGCCGGCGTCCCCGTCTGCCCGACCCTCTCCGTCGGCGACACCGTGCTACCCCACCTGCAGGGCCGCGACCGCGACCGCTGGGAGCGGATGCTCGCGGAGAACCTGGAGCAGACATCGCAGCTCCGCGCCGCCGGCGTGCGCCTCATCGCCGGCACGGACGCCGGCTGGCGCTTCACCCCCTTCGACTGGGTGGCCCGCGAGATGGCGATCCTGCAGGAGTGCGGCCTCTCAGCGGCCGAGGCCCTCGCCTCCGGCACCCACGCCGCCGCCGAGGCTCTGGGCCTCGACCGCGAAACCGGCTGCCTCGCCCCCGGCCTGGCCGCCGACGTCATCGCTGTTCCGGGTAACCCGCTCCAGGACCTGACGGCCCTCCGCCGCCCGGCCTTCGTCATGCGCGCAGGGGAGGTCATCGTCGATGGCAGGTGAGTTCGACGGCCGCACGGTCCTGGTGACGGGCGCCGCCCACGGCATCGGCCGCGCGGTCGTCGCGGGCTTCACGACCCGCGGTGCGGCCGTCTGGGCCTCGGACGTCGTCCGCGACGCCCTGGAGGAGACGGGCCGGCAGACGGGGTGCCGCACGAGCATCGTCGACGTGGGCGACACCGAGGCGGTCAACGCCTGGGTGGCCGAGGTCGCCAGGGCGGCGGGCCGCATCGACGGCCTGGTCCACGTCGCCGGCGGCGTGCGCGGCCAGGTCCACCAGCCGATCGACGAGGTCACCGACAGCCAGTGGAACGACATCCTGCAGGCCAACCTCTACGGCGCCTTCCGCTGCATCCGCGCCGTCGCCCCCGTCATGCGCCGGCAGCAGGCCGGCCGCATCGTGCTGGTGTCCTCGGGCGCCGGCCGCAGCTTCTCGCTCACCGGCATCCAGGCCTACACCTCCGCCAAGGCGGGCGAGATCGGCCTGACGCGGCAGATGGCCCGCGAGCTCGGCAACTTCGGCATCACGGTCAACAGCGTCGCGCCGGGCTTTGTGCGCAGCAACCCGAGCACCGAGAAGCAGTGGGAGGCCATGGGCGAGGCCGGCCAGCAGGCGCTGCTGGAGTCGATCTCGCTGCACCGCACCGGCCGGGCGGAGGAGATCGCCGCCGCCGTGCTCTTCTTCTGCTCGGATGCCGCTTCGTACGTGAGCGGGCAGGTGCTGTCCGTCGACGGCGGCCGCTCGATGTTCTGATGCTTGGTTCGGAGGCGCGCGCGCCCCGCGCGCGCCTTGCCGCGGCTTCCGTGGCTCCAACCATGGATGGAAGCACGACCATGATCGGCGCCGACGCGCACGCGGCGGCGCTCACGAATGGGGGTGGATCGCCGTGCCCGTCACCATCTGGGGTTCCGGCGCCATCGGCGGCACGCTCGGCGCCCACATGGTCCGCGCCGGGCAGGACGTCGTCTTCGTCGACCGCGACGCCGACCACGTGGCCGCCATGCGCGAGCGCGGGCTGCGCATCGAGGGGTTCGCCGGGACCTTCACTACGCCGCCGCTTGCCGCCTACACACCCGAGGAGGTGCCCGGCCCGCTCGGGGCCGTGGTGCTGGCGTGCAAGGCGATGGCCACCGAGCCCGCCTGCCGCCAGATCGCGCCCCTGCTGGCCACGGACGGTTATGTTGTATCGCTTCAAAACGGATTGAATGAGCCCGTCATCGCGGCAGTTGTGGGCGCGGAGCGGACCGTGGCCGCCTTCGTCAACTTCTCCTCCGACTACCTGGAGCCGGGCGTCATCGCGTACGGCGGGGCCGGGACGCTGGCGGTGGGGGAGATGGACGGGCGGATCACGCCGCGGGTGGAGGACCTGGTGGCGCGCTTCCGGACGCAGCTGCCCGAGGCCCTGGCCAGCGACAACGTCATCGGCTACCTCTGGAGCAAGATGGGTTACGGCTGCATGCTCTTCGGCACGGCGCTGGCGGATGCGACGATGGCCGACGCCGTCGACCGGTACCGCGTTGCGCTGGCGGGGTTGGGGCGCGAGCCGCTCACGGTGGCGGGGCGGCTGGGGGTGCAGCCGCTCCCCTTTGACGGTTGGGACCCGGAGCCGATCATGTCCGGCGACCCGGCGCGGCTGAACGCCTCGCTCGATGACCTGACGGCGCGCATGCGGAGCAACCTCAAGGTCAAGAGCGGCATCTGGCGCGACCTGGCCGTGCGCCAC
>DAHVAF010000140.1 GCA_027314765.1 Clostridia bacterium
CCAGCGCCCGGGCCAGGTCGTCGGCCCCGTTTCCGCGAGCGACCTGCATGACGCGTGGCGCCGTGCGGGGGCCAAGCCCCGCCACGGCCGCACCCAGCCGGTCCGCAACGCCCCCGCTCAGGCTCGGCCACACCGTGCGCAGGCGGGGCGCCGCATCCGCCGCGGCGGGGTCGATCCGCCCCGGCTGGGGCGCCGGCGGCTGGTAGGGGCGGCCGGGCGCCGCGTCGCGCCGGGGGATGCGCCGCAGGCAGTCGAGGATGCGCCCCGCCTGGTCCAGCAGCAGGATGTTGGGCTGGGGCGGGATGAGCTCGACCATGAGGCGCCGCTCCGTCGGCGAGCCCAGCTCGTCCCGCGCGGCGATGCGCAGGACGAGCACCCGCTCCAGGGGCGGCATCTGCACCACCGCCTCGACCCGCCCGCCCTCGATGTGGCGGCGCAGGGCCTGGCAGAAGGGCGGCGGGGTGGCGGGGTTCTCGGATCTGACTTCGGTCAGATGGACGCGCGCGAAGCGGGTGTCGGCGGAGCAGAGCAGGCGCGCCTTGCCGGCAGGCCCGCGCAGCTGCAGCACGATATCCGCCTCGCCCGGCTGGGTGATGCGTTCGATGCGCGCGCCCTGGGTGCGCTCGCCCAGCTCGCGCGCCACAGCCGCCAGCAGCAGCGCGTCCATGAAGGAAGTATAGGTCAGGCGCCGGCCAGGGCGCAGACTTCGCCCACGGCCGTGTGGGCCAGGCGGAAGAGGGCGAGCAGGCGCTCCGGGTCGCCGCGGACCTCTCCCCAGCGCCGGATCTCGCGGAAGGCCGCCAGCAGGGCGGGGGAGGGCGGCAGGACCTCGCCGAGCGGCAGGGTCCGGGCCCGGAGGGGGTCGGCCCCGAGCAGGATCGCCGCGTTGTAGGCGAGGGGCTTCGGGGAGCATCGCGAAGCGACGCACCCCTCGCGCCAGACCGGCGGCCAGGGCGTCCGCAATCCGCCCCAAATTGCCGTCGGCGTCTGCCCGTGCCCGCTCGCAGGATGCACGGGCCGCCGTCGAGAGCGTCGCGGCATGCGGCTCGCGCAGCCCGTCCGGCGTCTGCCCATGGACGATCGCGCAGGTCCCTGGGACCGGCGGAACCCCACCGACCGGGTAGCGTGCGCCTTGACGGTGTATGGCTGGATGTGCGCGACGGCGAAGGGCGTGGCGTCGATGGCGGCGAGGGCCCTTGGCAGGGCCAGCGCGTGCTCGAGGTCGGGCGTGCGCGGTTCGGTGAGTCCGTCCGTCACGAAGTCGCCGCGCAGGGCCGCCCCGTGCAGCATCACGCCCTGCACCACACCGGGGAAGGCGGAGTCGAGGGCGCCAAGCACCCGGTCCGTCAGCCTCTCGCGGTCGGCGTCCGGCATCGGCGGAAGCGGCGGCAGATCGCTCATCCCCCCGCCCTTCGCGGGGCGGTCAGGGCGCACCTCCTGTTATATTGGGACGGGAACCGGAGGTGCCCGGGGCTGCTGCTGCAGGTGCTGCTGCCGTTCGCCCTCTTCCTCTTCATGTACTGGCTGCTGGGCGGCTGGCGCTGGCTGCGGCGGCCGGGCTGGCCCCGCACCGTGCGCTGGCTGGGCGCCGCCGTGGTGGCCGCCTGGATGATGTCGATCCTGCGCGGCGGGTTCACGGGCTGACCGAGGGAATAAGGAGCGATCGAGCATGGCCGAGGCCGACCCCAAGGGCGCCGTGCGCGCCCAGTTCGGCGCCAACGCCGAGAAGTACGTCACAAGCGCCACGCACGCCCAGGGCAGCGACCTCGACCTGGTCGTCCCGTGGCTGGACCCCCAGCCGAACTGGGTCGCCCTGGACATCGCCACGGGCGGCGGCCACGTGGCCAAGGCCCTCTCCCCCCACGTCGCCACGGTGGTGGCCGCTGACCTCACGGCGCCGATGCTCGCCGCGGCCCGCCGCCACCTGGAGGGCGCCGGCTGCCGCAACGTGCTCTATGTCGCCGCCGACGCGGAGGCGCTGCCGTTTCTCGACGCCGCCTTCGACTGCGTCACCTGCCGCATCGCCGCCCACCACTTCCCGGATCCGCAGCGCTTCGTGGCGGAGGTGGCCCGCGTGCTGAAGCCGGGCGGCCGCGCCCTGCTGATCGACAACGTCGCCCCCGAGGAGCCGGAGCTGGCCACCTTCTTCAACGAGCTGGAGAAGATGCGCGACCCAAGCCACGTCCACTGCGCCCCGGCCAGCCAGTGGCGCACCTGGCTTTCCACCCACGGCCTCACGGAGCGGGACGCCCGTATCGGGCGCAAGAAGCACCCCTTCCGCGACTGGGTGGAGCGCACGGCCACCTCGAAGGAGCAGATGGCCGCCGTCGAGGCGTACGCGCTCGCCGCGCCGCCCGCGGCCCGCGAGTGCTTCGCCATCGAGACGGCGGAGGGCCGCATGGTCTCCTGGACCGCGTACGACCTGACGCTGCTGGCGGAGAAGGCGTAGCGGTGCACGAGGGCCCCGAGCACCTGAGGCGCCTGCAGCGGCTGCTGGATGAGAGCGACCGCCACGGCGGCTCGCACCTGCGCAGCATCCACCGCCCGGCGCGGCGGCTGGAGGCCGAGGAGATGGTCCGCCGCCTGAAGGGCATGTGCCTGCCGGTGCTCGCGACCGTGAGCGCCGACGGCCGGCCGTTCACAGGCCCGCTCGACAGCGTCCTGCACCGCGGCGCCTTCTACTTCGGCACGGATCCCACGGCC
>DAHVAF010000157.1 GCA_027314765.1 Clostridia bacterium
CCGTGACCTGCGGGGCGGCCGCCACGAAGCCGCCGGCGCCACCGCCGCCGCCGCTGGAGGCGACGACCGGCGTCGCCGCCGCGAACACCGTCCCGGTCAGCTGGCTGAGGGTCGGCGAGCTCGTGCTGCTCAGCACCGCCGTCAGGCAACCGGTCGCGCTATTGTACGTCGCCGCCGGGCTGACCGCGGCCCATGTGCTCCCGTTCAGCCAGTACATGGCGTTGCCGCGGGCCACCCCGGCGCACTGGCTCACCGTCAGCGTCGCCGATGCCGAGCTCGTCCCCGCCGCGTTCGCGAGGCTGACGTCGAAGTAGCTCGCTGAGCCGCTCTGGAACGCCACCCCGCCGGCGCTGGCGGCGGGGTTGCCGCCGTAGTCGGCCACGCGCACAGTGCCGGTCAGCCCGACCACCGACGCCGACGTCGCCGTGTTGTTGCCGCTGCCCGTCACGCTCACCGTCACCGGGCTACCGCTGCTCGGCGCCGTCGCGATGGTCGTGCTCTGCTGCACCGTCGCCAGCGCGCCGTACGTGTAGTCGTCCGGCGTCGACGTGTTGGCGGTGTCTCCGCTGAACGTCACCCCGGTCTTGGCATAGGCGGTGGCTCCATTGTCGGCGGCGTCGATGAAGATCGCGCCGCCATACCCCGAGCCCCCTGTGGCGCTGGTATCCTGAGCCGTGCCGCCCGTGGCGGCATCGTTCTGGAAGGTGTCGTCGGTCAGGTTCAGGCTGCCGCCGAGGGCCAAGATCGCACCGCCCATGCCCGCACCGCCGGCGCCGCCACTCTCGGGGCCGTCCGCGCCCACGCCACCGCCGAAGCCGGCGTTGCCAAGCGGGCCGCCGCCGCCGCCGCCGAAGCCGCCGCCCCCGTAGGAGCCACCGCCGCCGCCGCCATAGCCGCCGCTGCCGCCGTTGCCGCCGCCGCCCCCGCCGAAGCCGCCGAAGCCGCCGCTGCCGCCATAGCCGCCCCTGCCGCCGCCGTTGTACCCGCCGTTGGGCGCCGCAGCGGAGCCGCCGTTGGGCCCGCCGCCGACGCCGCCCTGCGTACCGGGCGATGTCTCTCCCGCCGTCTGCGTGCCGCCACCGCCGCCGCCCCACGACGAGGACACGCTGGGGCCGGCTCCGCCGCTGGCCCCCATGCCGCCGCCGCCGCCCAGACCCGCTTCGGCCGTCCCGGCACTGCCGCCCTGAGCCGCATTGGAGGCCAGCATGCCATTTAGGATGGTCACGTCGCCACCGTGCGAGAAGATGGCGCCCCCGGCCCCCAGCCCGCCGCCGCCGCCGTCGACGCCGTCGCCGCCCAGCGCCAGGCCGTTCACCAGCTCAACGTACTGGAGGGTGAGGCTGCCCACCCCTGCCACGCCGGGCACCCCGGGCACGGCGGTGCCCTGTGCTGTGGATGCGCCGGAGACCGCCGGCGCCGAAACGTGGAAGATCCGGAAGGCGGGTGTCGCCGCCGCCGTGGACCGCTCGATGACCGCGAGGGTCGACGAACTGCTCTCCACGGTCACCGACTGCGTGATGTCCGGCAGGCCGTTCGGCCCGTCCGTATAGTTGTTGACCGACGTCAACACATAGGGGCCCTGCGCCGGGTCCAGCACGATGATGTAGGGTCCGGCAAGGCTTGTGCCCAGACCCGCGCACTCGCCGCGGGCATTGCCATCCTGGGTCGCGGCCAGCGCGTCGACCAGATCCTGTCCGGGGCTGCCGCCGTTCGAGCAATCGGTGACCGGATGGATGACCTGGAGAAAGCTCACGCTGGCCGTGTGCGTGATGGTCGTGGTCCCGGCCGTCGCCGTGTAGGTCACCGTCTCCGCGGTCGAGTCCTTCACCGTGAAGGTGGCGATGCCGTTGGAGTTCGTGGTGCCACTGACCGCCGTAATGGTGGAATGCGCGCCCGCATTGCCGGCCAGGCTGACGCTGACCCCCTCGATGGGGCTGCCGCCGGAATCATAGACCGCCGCGGTGACCGTGGCCGTCGTCGTCCCGTCCGCGGCCACCGAGGTCGGCGATGCGCTCAGCGTCGAGTTGGCCGCGCTGGGCACCGCCGAGAAGGTCACCTGGGCCGTCTGCGTGATGGTCGTGGTCCCGGCCGTCGCCGTGTAGGTCACCGTCTCCAGCGTGGAGTCCTTCACCGTGAAGGTGGCGACGCCGCTGGCGTCCGTGGTGGCGCTGACCGCCGTAATGGTGGAGTGGGTGCCCGCATTGCCGGCCAGGCCCACGATCACACCCTGGACGGGACCGCCGCCGGAATCATAGACCGCCGCGGTGACCGTGGCCGTCGTCGTCCCGTCGGCGGCCACCGAGGTCGGCGATGCGCTCACCGTCGAGTTGGCCGCGCTGGGCGAGGCGGTAAAGGCCAGGGAGCCGCTGCTATTATTCGCCCCGTCCTGGCTGGTGGAAACGCTGAAGTCCGTATTGGGATAGATCCCTGGCGGTGGATTGGTCACCCCGGTGGCCACCGCGCTCACCGTGTCGTTGGCGCTCACGCTCACCGGCGTCACGATGGTGACGCGGTTGGTGCCGCCGCCCGCGTAGACGCTGGAGGCCACCGAAGAGGCGGAGCCGGTGGTGTCGGTCACCGTGTAGCTCCCAGCCGCCGCCGGAAAGACCGTTCCGCTGGGCCCGGTCAGGGTGATGGTGTCGCTGCCTGCGGTCAGGGCCGTGGTGGCCGTGAAGCCCACGGTCCAGCTGGTGCTGGCTCCGGCCGTGCTGACCGCCGGGCTGAAGCTGACGCCGCTGACGTAGGAGGCGAGGAAGGTGATGGAGCCGCTGGGGGTGACCGGCGTGGTGTCCTGACTGGTGGCCACGCTGAAGTCGCCGGCCGGATAGCTGCCCGCCGCCGGGTTGGTGACGGAGAGGACCTGCACGTCCACGGTGTCTCCCGCGCTCACGCTCCCCGCCGGCGAAGTGGTGATGGTCACGGTGCCGCTGCCTGGGACGGCCGACTGGGCCGGCGCGGGAGGCCCACCGTTGATGATCATCAGGTAGCTCGACGATGACGACGGGAACACGGTCCCACTCGGGGCGGTGATGGTGATGGTGTCTGTGCCTCCGGTCAGGGCCGTGGTGGCCGTGAAGGCAACGTCCCACTGAACGCTCTCCCCACGGGTGTAGCCCGCCGGAGTAAAGCTCACGCTGGAGACCGAGGACGCCAGGGCCGGGAGAACACCGAACACCGAAATCAACCCGAACCAGCCGGCGAGGCTTACCAGGAGCAAATACGCATTCAGCCGTCGCGGCCCATACCGTCTCGTCGCCACGTGGAGTCCCCTTTCGGCCGGTTCTGAGGCGCTTCGCACGTTCAGACCGCCAAATTCACCGCGGCCCACCCTGTGCGGATGCGGGGCATGTAGCGGCGAGCGTCCGACCGCCACGGCGATTCATCGACAGCGCTGACGGCGCACGGATGCCTGTGTCAGGTCCGACGGAGCGGTGCCTGAGCCAAGTCGATCGCCAGGACCGACCTCGCCTGTCGGCCATGCCCACGCTTCGCCCCCGCGCGGGGACGCGTCGACCCGAGTGGACCGAGCGGAGCCAATACGGCAAGGGGGCGCAGAAGTCCTCCCGGCCGTGCCAATCTGGGGACATAGTAGGTCGCGTCCCTGAGGAGACGGCCTGACGGCGCCGGACATTCCCTCGCCCTGCCTGATGCGCGGGAGCCGGCGCGAGGGCGCCGCCAGACGACGCGTCCGCCGCGTCCCTGGCGATACACCCACCGGCGCGCGCGCCCCGGCTACATCGCTCGGCAGCGGGCCGGAGGCCTCCCCTGCCGTCGTCGGAGCGGCGGGCGCCCAGTTCGGCCGGTCGCCGGCCTCCGTTCGGGCCACTCGGCCCGCATGTGACGCGAGCGGCACGGATCCGTGACCCTGCACGCCGTCTCCGTCCGGCGGCGCACCGGGATGGCCCGCTCGCGCCCGCCGTCCCTTCGGCCCCTCACCCGGTCCATGCGACCCTCGCCGCGGCGCCGTGCTCCCCTTACGATGGGGACGGAAGGGGGCGCAACCCCGTGCCGCGCAAGATCCTGGTGGCGACCGACGGCTCCCCGAGCGCGCTGGCGGCCGCCCGCTGGGCCGAGCGCCTGGCCGCCACCGAGGCGGGGAGCCGCCTGACCCTCGTCCACGTCCTGCCGGCCCTGCCCCTCGCGCTGCCCGACGGCCTGATCTTCGACCGCGGCGCGATGGAGGCCATGGCGGCCCCGGCCCTGGACGCGGCGCAGGCGGCCCTCGGCCCGGGGACGCACGCCGACACGCATGTGCTGCTCGGCCCGGCCGGCGAGCGGGTCGCGGCGCTGGCCGCCGAAGAGGGCTACGACCTGGTCGCCGTGGGCCGCCGCGGCCCCAACCCACTGCGGCAGCTGCTGCTCGGCAGCGTCAGCGGGCGCATCCTGCAGCTGGCGAACTGCCCCGTGGTGGTGGTGGAAGGTCGGCAGGCGAACCACGGCGAGAACGAGGAGGAGGGCTCCCCCATGCTGCGCAAGGTCCTGCTGGCCGTCGACGGCTCGCCGAGCTCGCTTGCGGCCGCCCGCTGGATCGCCGCGCTGGCGCAGCACCTGCCCGAGCTGAGCGTGACGGCGGTGACCGTGGTGCGCGACCCGCGCCTCAACGCCGGCACGCTGGGGGGCGGGTACCTGCCCGCCGAGCTGCTGGACCCCGCGAACCTGGAGGCCATGGGCCAGCCGGTGCTGGATGCGGCGCACGCCGCGCTCGGCGACGCGGTCCACGCCTACCAGGGCCGAGTGCTGCTGGGTCCGGCCGCCGAGGGCATCGTCCAGCTGGCGGAGGAGGGCGGCTACGACCTGATCGCCATGGGCCGCCGCGGCCTGAACCCCGTCGCCCAGCTGGTGCTGGGCAGCGTCAGCGAGCGCGTCGTGCACCTGGCGCCCTGCCCCGTGGTCATCGTGCGGGACTAGCCGCAGGGGAACGACAATCGAAAAGGGCGGCGCTCACGCGCCGCCCTTCACGAATCGCGCTGGGTCCGGACCTACATGTCCATGTCGGGCATACCGCCGCCCGGCATGCCGTTGTCCTTCTTCTTCTCCGGGATGTCGGCCACCAGCGACTCGGACATCAGGACCATGTTCGCGACGCTGGCCGCGTTCTGCAGGGCCGAGCGGTCGACCTTGGCCGGGTCGACGACCCCAGCCTGCAGCATGTCCTCGTACTTCAGCGTGACGGCGTTGAAGCCCTGGCCGAGCGGGAGCGCGCGCACCTTCTCGATGACGACCGCGCCGTCGAGGCCCGCGTTCTCCGCGATCTGGCGGAGGGGCTCCTCCAGGGAGCGGCGCACGATGTCGGCGCCCGTCTCCTCGTCGCGGTGCTCGTGCTTCAGCTTCTCGATCGCCTTGATCGCGTGCAGGTAGGCGACGCCGCCGCCCGGCACGATGCCCTCCTCGACAGAGGCGCGGGTCGCGGCGAGGGCGTCCTCGATGCGGTACTTCTTCTCCTTGAGCTCGACCTCGGTCGCGGCGCCGACCTGGACCACGGCGACGCCGCCGGCGAGCTTGGCCAGCCGCTCCTGCAGCTTCTCGCGGTCGAAGTCGCTCGTCGTGTCCTCGATCTGCTTCTTGATCGCGGCGATGCGCTTGTGGATGGCGTCCTTGCTGCCCTTGCCGCCGACGAGCGTCGTCTCTTCCTTGGCGATCTTCACGCGCTCGGCGCGGCCGAACATGTCGATATTGACGTTCTCGAGCTTGAGGCCGAGCTCGTCGGACACGACCTGGCCGCCCGTGAGGATCGCGATGTCCTCCAGCATGGCCTTGCGGCGGTCGCCGAAGCCCGGGGCCTTGACGGCGCAGGTGTTGAGCGTGCCGCGGATCTTGTTGACGACGAGGGTGGCCAGGGCCTCGCCCTCGATGTCCTCCGCGATGATCAGGAGCGGCTTACCGCGCTGGACGACCTTCTCCAGGACCGGCAGCAGGTCGTTGATGGCGCTGATCTTCTTGTCGGTGATCAGGAGGTAGGGGTCCTCGAGCGTGGCCTCCATGGCCTCAGTGTCGGTGACGAAGTACGGCGAGAGGTAGCCGCGGTCGAACTGCATGCCCTCGACCGTCTCGATCTCCGTCTCGAGGGTCTTGGCCTCCTCGACCGTGATGACGCCTTCCTTGCCCACCTTGTCCATGGCGTCGGCGATCATCTTGCCGACCGCCGGGTCCTTGGACGAGCAGGTGGCGACCTCCTCGATGTCCTTCCTGCCCGCGACCGGCTTGCTGATCTTCTTGATCTCCTCGACGGCGGCCGTGACGGCCCTGTCGATACCGCGGCGCAGGGCGACGGGGTTGGCGCCGGCGACCACGTTCTTCAGCGCCTCGCGCACCATGGCCTGGGCCAGCACGATGGCGGTGGTGGTGCCATCGCCGGCCACGTCGTTGGTCTTGGTGGCGACTTCCTTCAGAAGCTGCGCGCCCATGTTCTCGAACGGGTCCTCGAGCTCGATGTCGCGGGCGATGGTGACGCCGTCGTCCACGACGTTGGGCGCCCCGAACTTCTTCTCCAGCACGACCGTGCGGCCGCGCGGGCCGAGCGTGACCTTGACGGTGTTCGCCATGGTGTTGATCCCGCGCTCGAGCGCGCGGCGCGCCCTCTCGTCAAAAACAATCTGCTTGGCCATCGGGTTCCCTCCCTCTGGGGGACTGCCTGTGGGATCGGGTATCTGCGCCTCGGCCGCTCTACCGGTCGACGATCGCCAGGATGTCGCGCTCGCTCAGGATCAGCAGCTCCTCGCCGCTCAGCTTGACCTCGGTGCCCGCGTACTTGCTGAAGATGATCGTGTCCCCCTCGGACACGTCAAGCGGGCGGCGCTCCTTGCTGTTCTCGACGTAGGCGCCGTTGCCGACCGCCAGGACCTTGCCCTGCTGGGGCTTCTCCTTGGCCGTGTCGGGCAGGACGATGCCGCTTGCCGTGCGCTCCTCCTGCTCGAGGACCTTCACCACGACGCGGTCGCCCAGGGGCCGGATCTTATGCGTGTCCTTCTTCTTCTCCGCCGGCTGGCTCATGGGCCGACTCCTCCCTTCCCCGGTACAGTTCCGCCTTGTTAGCACTCGGGCTGAGTGAGTGCTAACGCCAAGCGATATGATAGATAAGCCCAGCGCACGGAGTCAACAGGGGGCCGAGGGAATCTGGCGGCGGCCGCGAAGCGGCCCGGGCGTGCGCCCGTGCCGCTGCCCCGGTCGTTCCGAGGCGAGCGTGGCGGGGTTTGGCGGCTGGCGAATGCATCCGGCATGGCCTTCGCCATCCGTGGCTGCGGGGCGCATGGCCTCCGCCGTCCGCGGCGCTTCCGCACGTCAGCGCACTGAGGCAAGACTGCCCGGCAATCCGTCCAGGGCTTCGTTCACGACCTCGCGGCCGCCCGCTCCACATCGCCACGGTTCTCAGATGGCAGGATCACGCGGCAGCGGTCGTGACGGCGCGCGGCCAGCGGTTTCTCGGGATGCCGCGGATGGCCGTGGCGCGGCAGTGCAGCGACGCCTCGCCCGTCCCAGCGAGGGCGAACGGAGCGTCACACCCGCTCAGCCTGTGCCCACAGGGTCTTCCGTTTCGTGGACCTCCGTGGTCGCCAGCAGGCGGTGGCGTTGCCAGAGCCGCGGCGCCGCGCTGCCTTCGGAGATGCGCCGGACACGACCCTGGAAGGCGGAGAAGACGGAAGGCGCGCCCGAACGCTCGGACCGGGGGTTGGCCCTCCGCCTGGCGGCGGCGCAGGCCCTGCGCCACTTCGGGGGCAAAGCCCGCGAGGTCGGCGAACGTCGTGAGCGGGTCGGGCAGGGGGTCGGCGGCCAACCACGCCGTGCGCAGCCAGAACCCGGGCAGGGCGCGTGCGCGGTAGACGGCCTCCGCATCAGGCGCGGGCGGGTTGTAACGCCCGTCCTCCCCCAGGACCCAGAAGTCGGTCCGCCGGCGCCCCGGCCGCGGGTCGATGAGCCAATACTCACGGGCGCTCGCGTTCTGGTACTCGTAGAACTTGTCACCGCGATCGCGGCCCACGCTGTCGTCCGAAACGACCTGATGACCAGGTCGGCAGCGCCTTCCAGACATTCTGGCGTGATCGCCCCGGCATGGGCCGCGTCCACGAGCTGGACATCCGGCTCACGCGCGGGCCCCTCCGGACGGAGTCGCATCGCGTATGGCCCCGCCATCACCCGGCCCAGGTGAAAGAACGACGCAAACAGGCCCAGGAGTTGGCTCAGAGAGAGGACGACGGCCTGGTGCCGCGCGGAGGCCGGCATGTGCACCACGACCTCTCCGTTGACCCGCTCCCGGAGGGCCGGTCCTCGTCGCAGCTGGCCACGTGGGGTTCCCAGGTAACGGCTCGGCGGGGCGGCGCCGTCGCCGCGGTTTGGCCCGTATCGCAAGCGCCGCAGCGCGCCGCGGGATGTGGGGTCAGGCGCTCGCGACGGGCCCCTGCCACGACCAGCGGGGGATCCGCAGCCCACCGGGCACGTCATCCACCGACCGCGGGTAGCGAGCCATCGCACCCGTCGTGGCCCACGCGAAATAGTCGTGCAGAACCTGGCGCAGCTGCTCGTCCCCGGCGAGACCGCAGTCCGCGAGGCCCTGGTCGAAGCAGGCGATCGCGCGCTGGTCCATGTCCTCGTGCGGTCCGTTGCCGCTGTGAATCCGCACGACGGCCGTCTCATCGCCGTACCGCCCCGAAAACGCTGCCGGGCCGCCCAGGGCCTCGGCCCAGTAGGCGGCGAGCCGCTCCGTGTGCTGGGGATGGAGTCCGTGGCTGAAGGCGTGGCTGACGACCTCGTCCGCCATCACCCGCGCGTGCCACGCGCTCGCCAGGCGCAGCAGGGCGTCCATGCCGCCCACAGCCTCGTACACCGTTCGCATGGCCGTACTCTAGCACGCCGCGCGCGCCCAGCCCTGCGCCCGGACCAGGGCCGCCTGCGTCCCCGCAGCCAGGGACGGCGAAGGCCCAGCTTGGACGCTTCGACCGGCGCGGCGCATCATCCGGCGCTGGATGGCGAAGGCGAGCACGAAGCACACGAGCTCGCCGGTGTTGGCGGCCGTCACGCAGGCGGCGTAGTGCGCCGGGCCGAGGAGCAGGGCCAGCAGCGACCGCTGGGCGGCCGTGACGGATGTCATGGCGCGTCCCGCGTCGAATCCATGG
Source organism: Clostridia bacterium (assembly GCA_027314765.1). GTDB lineage: Bacteria > Bacillota > Sulfobacillia > RBS10-35 > JAJYVM01 > JAJYVM01. The sequence continues at coordinate 9,108 of DAHVAF010000157.1, forward strand.
CGGCGGGAGGCAGACCATGGACCTGATCGAGCTGACCCGCCGGCTGTGCGACCTTTCCGGCCCCAGCGGGCACGAGGGCCACGTCGCCCGTGCCGTGATCGGCCACGCCCGGACCCTGGGCGCCCGCCCGGAGGTCGACCCGCTGGGCAACGTCGCCGTGGTGGTGCCGGGCACCGGCCGCGGCCCCGCCCTGCTGCTCTCCGCGCACATGGACGAGGTCGGCTTCGTCGTGCGCCGCATCGAGCCAAGCGGCTTCCTGCGGGTCGAGCGCGTCGGAGGCGCCGACCTCCGCACGCTCCCGGCCCAGCCGGTGTGGGTGCACACCTCCGACGGCGACCTGCTGCCCGGCCACTTCGGCACCAAGACCGGCCACATGGCGGGTGGAAGCGACGCCGACCGCACGCGGGTCGTGCCGTACGACGAGCTCTACGTCGACATCGGCGCCGCCGACGAGGCGACCGTCCGGGGCCTCGGCATCACCGAGGGCAACGCCGTCGGCTGGGCCGTGGCCACGCGCACGTACGACACCCCCACCGGCCGCTTCATCGTCGGCAAGAGCTTCGACGACCGGGCCGGCTGCGCGCTACAGCTCCTGCTGCTGGAGCACCTGCGCGCGCACCCGCCGGCGGGGGACGTGATCCTGCTGTTCTCCGTCCAGGAGGAGGTCGGCGTCTGGGGCGCGGAGGCCGCGGCCCCGCGCTGGCTCAGCCGCTACCCGTCCACGGACCCGGAGGGCCGCCCGGCCGTGGTGGCCCTGGCCCTCGACCAGACGGCCGTGGGCGACATCCCCGATGTGCGCGGCGGGCTGCTGCGGCTGGGCGGCGGCCCCGCCATCAAGCTCCTCGACCACTGGCTGATCCCGCAGGCAGCCGTCGTGCGCGGCCTGGAGCAGGCGGCCGGTCGCGCCGGCGTGAGGGTGCAGCGCGAGGTGCTGCGCAGCATCGGCACCGATGGCGGCCCGCTCAGCCGCGCCAGCGGGCCGGTCGCCACCGGCGTGCTCTCCATCCCCAGCCGGTACTCGCACTCGCCCGCCGAGATGGTGAGCGAATCCGACCTGCGGGGCTGCCTCCAGCTGCTCGCCGCCTTCGTGGAGGGCCTGCCGGAGATGGACCTCAGGCCGTGGGGTCCGCTTTAGAGGCCCAGGCGTCCACCTCAACCCTGAGGTCGGGGGTCGCCAGGCCCGCCACGCGGATGTAGGTCATGCAGGGGCGCTCCCCGCCCATCTTGGCCGCCACCAGCTGGCGCCGCGCCTGCGTGTCCATCTCCCCGACGACGTAGAGGGTGACCTTCACGAGGTCGCCGACGCCCATGCCGGCGGCCTCCAGGTTGCGGCGCACATTGTCGAGGGCGATCGATAGCTGCTCCAGGCCGTCCGCCGGGGTCGCGCCGTCCGGCGCCACCCCGATCTGCCCGGCCATGATCAGCAGCCGCTCGGGACCCCGCACCTCGATCTGGTGGCTGTACCCGCCGGCTGGCGGGTGGATCCCGGCCGGATCCCGGCGAATCTGCACGCAAGGACGCCCCCTTCTCAAAGGAGGGACGGACGTGGACGCCAAGGTGAACCTGGCGGACAAGCTCCGCCTCTTCCAGGACCGCTGGGCCCCGCGGATCGTGGCCGACCTCGACGACTACAAGATCTCGGTCGTCAAGGTCCAGGGCGACTTCGTCCGGCACGCGCGCCCCGAGACGGACGAGCTCTTCCTGGTGCTGGAGGGCCGGCTCGACATCCGGCTGCGGGACGGCACCGTCACGCTCAGGCCCGGCGAGCTCCATGGGGTGCCACGCGGCGTCGAGCACTGCCCGCGCGCCACGGAGCAGGCCCACCTGCTGCTGGTCGAGCCCGCCGGCACCCCGAACACGGGCACCGCCGGCGGCGAGCGGACGGCGCCCGAGCGGCGGGTCTAGCGCCGGCCGGACCCTGCGGAGGCGGGCACCGGGGCGCGTCCCGCGGCCCTAATGCCCGCCTCCGCCCATGATGTGCGCGGCGTGCGCCAGCAGCGGCAGGACGGCCCCCAGGCTCTCGCGCACGCCCTTCGGGCTGCCCGGCAGCGCCACGATCACGGTGCTGCCCCGCATGGCCGCCACGCTGCGCGACATGGCGGCCATCGGCGTGTGCTTCAGCCCCTCGGCCCGCATCAGCTCCCCGAACCCCGGGATGATGCGCGTGGCCACATCCCCCACGGCCTCCGGCGTGACATCGCGCGGCCCGAGGCCCGTGCCGCCCGTCGTCACGATCACGTCCAGCCGCTCCTCATCGCACCAGCGCCGCAGCAGGTCGGCCATGGCCCCGCGCGCGTCCGGCAGCTGCCCGCGCAGCGCCACGGTGAATCCGGCACCCCGCAGCAGCTCCACGCAGGCATCGCCGCTGGCGTCCGCCCGCGCGCCCGCCGCCACCGAATCCGACAGCGTCAGGACCCCGGCACGCAGATCCGCCACGCGCTCACCCCCCGGCGCGCGTCCACGTGCCCGACCGGCCGCCCCGCTTCTCCAGCAGCCGCACCGCGTCGATCACCATGCCGCGCTCGTACGCCTTGCACATGTCGTAGATGGTCAGGCAGGCGACGGTGACGGCCGTCAGCGCCTCCATCTCGACCCCGGTCCGCCCGCGCGTCGCCACGGTCGCCACCACGCCGACCGCGTCCTCCTCGAGCGTGAAGTCCACGGTCGCCGAGGTGATCGGCAGCGGGTGGCAGAGCGGGATGAGCTCGCTGGCGCGCTTGGCGGCCATGATGCCGGCCACCCGCGCCACGCCCAGCACGTCGCCCTTGCCCGCGGTGCCGGCGCGCACGATCTCCAGGGTCGCCGCCGACATGCGCACGCGGCCCGCCGCCACGGCCACCCGCTCGGTCTCGTCCTTGCCGCCGACGTCGACCATGCGCGCGTTGCCGGCCGCGTCGAAGTGCACACTCATCGAGCGCTGACCTCCACGGGGTCGCCCATCATGCCCCATGTGCCCACGGCCGCGTTGCCGCCCGCGTCGAAGTGCACGCTCATGCGAGGAGCTCGACCCGCACGCGGTCGCCCATGTTGTGCCGCGTGCCTTGCGGCACGCGGAGCAGGCCGGTTCCGCGGACCAGGGAGGAGAGAAGCGACGAGCCGGCGGCCAACGGGACCGCCCGCCCGCCCTCCAGCCGCACCCGGCAGTAGAAGTCGCGATCGCGGGGCGCGGCGACGGCCTCCGTCAGCTCCGCCTCGGCGAAGCCGCGCGGGCGCTGCCAGGCGGCATCCCCGCCGAGGCGCAGCAGCGCCGGCCGCACGAAGAGGTCGTAGACCACCAGCGCCGAGACCGGATGTCCCGGCAGGGCGACGGCGACCTTGCCGTCGAGCACGAACAGGCCCGTCGGCTTGCCCGGTTTCAACGCGACGCCGTGGACCAGCAGCCCCGGCTTGCCCATGGCGGACAGGGTGGCCGGCACGAAGTCCCGCTCCCCCACCGAGCTCCCCCCGGACACCAGCAGGAGATCGCCGTCATGAAGCGCCGAGCGCAAGCGATGGCGCACCGCATCCGCTTCGTCGGGCACGATCCCGCCCGGTGCGGGCAGCCCGCCGTCGCGCGCCACGCACGCGGCAAGGCCCACCGCGTTGCTCTCGCGCACCTGGCCGGGCGCCGGCTCGATGCCAAGGGGTACCAGCTCGTCGCCGGTGGACAGGATGGCGACCCGGGGGCGCGCCAGCACGGGCACCCGCGCAACGCCGACGGAGGCCAGGGCGGCGAGGTCCGGCGGGCGCAGGCGCTGGCCGGCCGGAACCACGACCTCGCCGGCGCGCACGTCCTCCCCCGGGTCGACCACGTTCTCGCCGGGGCCGGCCGGCCGCTCGATCTCGATGAAGTCGCCGTCGCGGCGCACGTGCTCGATGGGGACTACGGCGTCGGCCCCCGCGGGCAGCATGCCGCCCGTGGGAATCGCCAGGCACTCGCCCGCCGCGATGGGGCGCGGGGCGGGATGGCCCATGCGGATCTCGCCGGCGACGCGCAGGCGGGAGCCGCCGGACGCCGCGACCGCGAAGCCGTCCATCGTCGAGCGGCGGAAGGCGGGGACATCGCCGCCGGCGCGCTGGTCTTCGGCCAGGACGCGGCCGAGGGCATCGGCGAGGGCGACGGGCTCGCGGGCCAGGGCCGGCTGGGGCAGGGCGCCCCAGAAGATGCGCTGCGCCTCTTCGACGGTGTGCGCCGCGCACACCCCCTTCGTCGCAAACTCTACCACGCACCGGCGCCCGTCCGCCGATGCTGCTAGAATGATGGCACGGAGGTGAGGGGCCATGCTCGACACGCTGAAGCGACCGCTGCGCGACCTTCGCATCTCCGTCACGGACCGCTGCAACTTCCGCTGCATCTACTGCATGCCGCGTGAGGTGTTCGGGCCGGACTTCGCTTTTCTGCCGCGCGACGAGATCCTGACGTTTGAGGAGATCGCGCGCCTGGCGCGCATCTTCGTCAGCCTGGGCGTCGACAAGGTCCGGCTGACGGGCGGCGAGCCGCTGGTGCGCCGCGACCTGCACCGGCTCGTCGGCATGCTGGCGCCGCTCGAAGGGCTCCACGATCTGGCGCTGACGACGAACGGCTCGCTGCTGCCGGTGCACGCGGGCAAGCTGGCGGCGGCCGGTCTGAAGCGCGTTACGGTGAGCCTGGACGCGCTGGACGATGCGACCTTCATGGCGATGAACGATTCCGGCGTGCCGGTCGCGCGCGTGCTGCAGGGCATCCACGCGGCGAAGGCCGCGGGGATGGGGCCGATCAAGGTCAACGCGGTCATCAAGCGCGGCGTCAACGAGCACGCCGTGCTGGACCTGGCGGGGCACTTCCGCGGCAGCGGCTATGTCATCCGCTTCATCGAGTTCATGGACGTCGGCAACAGCAACGGCTGGCGGATGGACGACGTCGTCACGGCGGGCGAGATCGTGCGGCGCATCCACGCGGAGTGGCCGCTGGAGGCCGTGCCGCCGGCGCGGCCCGGCGAGGTGGCCAGCCGCTACCGCTATCTGGACGGCGAGGGCGAGATCGGCGTCATCGCGTCGGTGACCATTCCCTTCTGCCAGGCCTGCAACCGGGCGCGGCTGTCGGCCGACGGCAAGCTCTTCACCTGCCTCTTCGCGACGGAGGGGCACGACCTGCGGGGGCTCATGCGGGGCGGCAGCGGCGACGAGGAGATCGCGGCGTTCGTCCGCCAGGTCTGGGAGGGCCGCGGCGACCGCTACTCCGAGGTGCGCTCGTCTCACACCGCGGGCCGCCGCAAGCGCAAGAAGATCGAGATGTCGTACATCGGCGGATAGGGATGCGGTGAGAAGCCGTGCGGCCCGCGGGGATGCCCGCGGGCCGCGGTGCTTTTGGCTGGCGGTAGCGTTCGTCGCGGGGCTCAGCGGCAGCGGGATCCGCACGCGTGCCGGCGGCGCCGCCGCTCAGAAGAGCCGCTCGACCCGGAAGAGGAGCACCGCGGCCTCGGCGCGTGTCAGACTCCCGCCGGGCTGGAAGGAGCTGTCCGGGAAGCCCCGCATGATGCCGTAGCGGATGGCGGTCGCCACCAGCGGCTGCAGGTCCGCCGAGATCCCTGAGGCGTCGGGCACCGCGGCCAGCACCGCCTGGGCCGCCGATGCGCCCAGCACTGTCACGCGCTGCCGCTGGGCCAGGATTCGCACGATGGCGGCGGCCACGTCCTGGCGGGTGACCGCGGCCTCCGGCTCAAAGGCGGATGATGCGGAGCCTCCTCCCGCCATGAAGGGCGATGCCGCCTGGACGGCAGCAAAGGCCCAGTGGCTCTGTGGCACGTCGGCAGGGGCCTGCGGCCCGCTCGGTGCCGTCAGGCTGAAGATGCGGTCAAGGAGGGCGGCGAACTGGGCGCGCGTCACCGGCGCCTGGGGCGCGAAGCGGCCAGGGGCGACGCCGCGCACGATGCCCTGGCTCGCCAGGCCCTCGACCGCCTGCTGCGCCCAGCCGAAGGCCCCCATGTCGCCGAAGGCGATGACCACGCCGCCGCCGGGACCCGGACCGTGGGGGGTGGGGTTGCCATTCGACTTGGGGGTTCCCCCCGGGTTCTGCAAGGGCCCCGTCTCGATCCGCCCGCAGGGCAGCTCCGGTCCCAACGCCTGTCCACGGAACACCGGCGGCCGGTAGGCGAACTGGTCCGCCGACGTCACTGGGCTCTCGCCACCCGGACCCGCCACCGTGACGTCGACCGTGCCCTCGCAGTACGAGGGCGAGAGGGCCGCGATGGCGCCATCCGACTGCACCTGGAAGCACGCCTGGCTTGCGGCGGGCGCGCCCGGGCCTCCCGGTCCGCAGGGCAGCAGGTTGGCGTAGCCAAACGAGACGACCGTTGCGCCCGTGAACCCGCAGCCGCCGATGGCCACGGGCGTCCCGCCGATGGGCGGACCGTGGTCCGGCGTCACGCCGGTCACCTGCGGCACCTCGGGGATGACGCCCTGCCACTCGGCCTCCTGCCCGTCCTGCACGTTCCAGACATCCACCTCCACCTGGTCGCCCGGTGCCGCCGTCCAGACGCCGCTCCCGTAGCCGCCCGCCAACCCGCCCAGGCGAATGGATGTGGGCGACCAGAGGCGGTAATTCGCCGTGACGGCGTCACCGCCGGAGAGCCCGCCGTAGCCGGCCTCCCACCCGCGGCTCAGATCCTGAAAGCGCAGGAACAGGGTGTCGCCGGGGCTGGGCAGCCCAGCGGGGGCCGCGCCGAACCCGGAGCCGCTCACGGTGATGTCTCCCGGGCCGCCGCACGCCGACCACCGGACCCCGGAGATCACCGGTGTGGCCATGCCCTGGCCCGGGCCCGCGAAGCCGAACACGCAGCCGCCGTCGGCGTTCGACCAGTAGGCGGAGACCAGGCCGTCGCGGAAGGGCTGGCCCGCGGTGGGCACGGGTCCGTTCAGGGTCGCGGGCGCCCAGGGCAAATCCTTGCAGAGATCGGCGACCTCGGTGCCCGCCCCGCGCTGCAGCGCCTGGCTTCCCGATCCGCGGTAGACCCAGCCGTCCTGCGGCATGGGGTCGGTCACCGCCTCGACCATCTCGTGGGAGAGGGTCAGCGACACGGCCTGGAACGGGGTCAGATAGGGCTGGTGCGCCGGCAGGTAGCAGCCTGTGGGGATCACCGTATAGGCGACCACCCAGCCCGCGGCTCCGGCCGCATCGTCGTGGTACGCCTCCAAACCCGGGCCGGCCGGACAGCCGCCGGAGCTTCCGTCGCTGGTCGTGGCCGGCGGCAGAAAGACGTTGAACACAAGGGAGGACAGGCTCCCCGGGAAGATCTGGGCGTCCAGGGCCAGAACGCCGATCTCGCAGGCGATCATGGTGTCGAGGCTCCCCCCGGGCCGGGGGGAGACGGCCACGGGGGCCGCGCCCCCGCCGCATCGCGGATCCACCGCCGCCCCCATCAGAAAGCCCGGCTGGACGGTGCCGGCCGGCTCGTACTGCGCCGTCCCCGCCAGGTAGTCGCTGGCCGCCAACGCCTGCACAAAGCCGTCGAGCCGGTTCCGGGTCAGGCGGTCCGCCGCGCCGACCCCGGTGTCCCAGCCGGGGTCCCAGTAGAGGTCGACGAAGTCCGGCGCCGGGATCGCCGCCGTCCCAGCCGCCATGGCCTGCGCCGACGCGCTCACGTCGTAGACCCCCTGGGCCGTCGCCGACCGCGGGGGCACCGCGGCCAGCGCAACCAGCACCGCCAGCGCCAACCGGGCGAATCGCCCCACGACGGCACGTTGCCGCACCCTGACAGTCACGGGGCCGAGCCGGACGCTGTGCTGGCGGGCGCCGCCGCCTGGAGCCTTGGCCCGACCCGGTACAGGTACCGGCTGAGGATCCGCTCGAGGAGCACCGCCGCCTGGGCCCGCGTCAGTGTGCCGCCGGGCTGTAGGCTGCCGTCAGGGAAGCCCGCCAGAATGCCGTCCTCATAGGCGGTGGCCACGTACGGCGCGAGGTCGGGCGCGATGCTGCCCGCGTCCGGCACCGCGGCCAGCACGGCGACGGTCTGGGACGGATTCAGGAGGGGCAGCCCGCCGGCGACGAGGACCTGGACCAGGGTGGCGGCCACCACCTGCCGCGTGGCCGGCGCCTGGGGGTCGAAGACGCCGGGCGCCGCCGCCGGCATGTATGGGGAGATCGCCTGCACGGGCCCCGCGAACCAGTCCCCGGGCTGGACGTCCCCGAAAGCAACCGGGTTCGTCGCCGGCTGCAGGTGGAAGAGGCGGAGCACCAGCGCGGCGAGCTGTGCGCGGGTCACGGCGGCGGCCGGATCGAACTGGCCGGGCGCCACGCCCCGGATCACGTCCCGCCCTGCCAGATCCCCGATGGCGCCCGCGGCCCAGCCATACCCGCCCAGATCACCAAAGCGGATGTGGGACTGAGGGGGCGAGCCGCCGCCGGGCGGAGCGGGCACCGGGCCGCAGGGATCGGGGCTCAGGCCAGGCGCAAAGGGCACCGCCTGCGCTGGCGGGAGCATGCCCCCGGGTCCATAGGGGATGGTGGACACGAAGGGCGCATACCCCAACGAGGGCGTGTAGGCGGTGTCCCAGTAGCCCCCGGACAGGAGGGCCAGCACCAGCTTGTTGGCGAGCACGCCCTGGAAGGTGCTCGGCGGACTCACCACGGGCACGGCGCAGACGGCCCAGGCCCAGGCTGCGGCGTGCGACTTGGAATCCTGCACCTGGAAGTAGAAGCGCCAGAGGCCCTCGCGCAGCTTGGTCGGCAGCCAGCTCGCCCACACGTCGCCGCTGCTGTCGGTCTGGGTGGTGAAGGGGATCTGGGTGGCCTTCACGGAGCACGCGGCAGCGAGCCAGGTGGGCACGGTGCCGAGCGTCGGCGAGTCGAGCACGCAGGCCTTGCCCTGATCATCCGCGCCGCCGTCGCTGGGACCCGTGTCGTCGCCGTATCCGGACGGAAGGTCTCCGACCCGCACGCCGGCGATCCAGGTCAGGGGCGAGGACGCGTTGAAGGGACAGTTGTACGTGGCCTGGTTGTTGCAGCCGGGCGCGAGGCTGAACAACCCCATCTGCAGCATGATCGCCGTCGGTGCATCCTGCGTGGGGGTGCTCGACGAGGATGTGGCCGCCGGCCAGATCCCCGCGAAGTCCACGGACCAGGGGCCGTGCTGGCCGGACGGGTATCGGGCGCGCACATCCCATACGAAGGTCTCGCCGGGGGCCAGTGCCGCCGGGACATCGCTGCAGTAGGGGTTGGTGTTGGAGGGCCAGCTCTCCGACCCGCAGTACTGCTCGGCGCCGCCGCCGTTGGCGGCGTTGCCGATGGTGCCCCGGCTTCCCAGGTTGTCGGGGACATTGTACGTGTTCGTGGGGAAGGACCAGCCGCTGGGCACGGCCGACCTGGGTACCACGCGCACATCATACCCGATGGCGTTCTCCACCGGCAGCCACTGCACGCAGCTGAAGGTGCTCTGGCCGTTGATGTCCCCGGTCCAGAAGTTGGTCGTGGAGACGCCGCAGACGTCGGTGCCGACGTTGAAGGTCTGCGCGGGCTGGGGGGGCGCGAAGGAGGTGGCGGCCGACCACGGGCCGACCTCTCCGTAGAACTCGGAGCGCACGCGGGCATAGAGCATCTGGCCACCGCTGTATGCCGACGGCGAGGCGACGAGGCCCCACGCGAGATCAAACGCGCCGCCGGACCATGTGACGTGGCCGGAATGCCCGGAGCACTGCGGGGTGGAGCTCATCCCGGGCAGCTGGGTCTGCGGTCCGACCGGCAGCGAGTCCAGCGTGGTCCCCGCCCCGGTGGGGAAGCTGGGATCCGTGGAGATCTGCACGTCATATGTGTCCGCCTCGGAACAGGCATTGGGCACGCCGGGGTTGGCCGGGTTGTCGTTCGGGTTGTCGACCTGCATCCAGCCGACGGGATTCCAGGTGAGGATCACGTCGGGAGTCATTCCGGAGGGATTGTCGCCGGTTTGGGCCAGACCCGTGGGCGCGGGCGGCCAGGTCGGCACGTACGAGAAGCGGTCCGCCGCAACCGCGGCGCTGGAGCCGGCCGCGTCCCCCACCAGCACGTCCACGCTGCCGGTCCCTGCCGGCGAGACGGCCGTCATCTGGGTGGGAGAGTTCCAGGCTGTGCTCAGGGCGGGGTGCCCGGCGCCGAACACCACCGCCATGTCGGCGCGAAAGCCCGTTCCCGTGATGACGACCGTCGTGCCGCCGGGCGGCGGCCCCTGGCTCGGGCTGATGCCCGTCACCGCCGGTACCGCGGGCGCGGCAGTGTAGGTGAAAGTGTCGCCGCCGTTCGGGTTGACGAGGCTTTGCCCGGCGGGCGTCGTCACGGCCACGCGGACGGTCGCGCCGGCCGCTCCGGCAGGCGCCACGGCCGACACGCTGCCGTCCCCGTTGACCTGGAAGCTGGTGGCCGGGGTCGTCCCGAAGTCCACCCCCGTCACCCCACCGGCCACGGCGAAGTTGATGCCCTGGATGGTCACCGAGGTGCCACCGGCGGCCGGACCCGTCCCGGGCCTCACGGCCGTCACCACCGGCGCGGGGCCGAGCACCAGGTATGTGAAGACCGCCGCGCTGTACGCCGACACCGCGCTTGTGCCCGCCGGCGTCGTCACGGTCACGAAGTAGGCGCAGACGTCAACACCGCCGTCGCCCTCGGCCGGCACCTGGACCTCGCTGTCCGAGACCACCGTGACCGGGGTCAGCACCTGGCTCGCGGGACAGCCGGTCTGCTGGGCGGTGCCGTAAGCGGTGTTGAGCTGCAGGGTCACCGCCGTTGCGCCGGTGAGCCCCGAGCCCGTGACGGTGAGCGTGGTCGGCCCGGTGGGCGGACCCGAGGTCGGACCGACTCCCGTCACCTGGGGCGGCGGCTGCACGGGCACCAGATGGCAGGTCCCCGCGATCAGGCATGGCGGCAGGTTGATCGGCGCGGCCAGCGCAGCCGAAGACCCCAGCGCAGCCAGCAGACCGAGCGCCACGAGGGCCGAGAGCGTCAGCCGGCCGGCGACCCGTACGGCCGCCGGTGCGCGTGGGCCGAGACCCCTGGACCGGCGCATGGTGACAACCTCCGTTCACGCCACGGCCGAGACGTCCGCGACCCGAGGTCGCACCGCGCCGGCCTCATCTTGGCGGTCCGCCCCGGGTCTTGCCTCGGGGCTGCCCCGGCGCCTGCGGCTGACCGCGCATGCGGGGCGCTGTGCGGCCACTCCAGGGTCAAGGGCATCCGGATTCCGTACCGCGGTACAAATTCCTGCGCGCGTCCCTCCTTGCGCGGCGCCCGCGCTCCGGCTGGCGCTGGTGCCCGTTCAGGCGTCGCCCTCGCTCGACAGGTCGGGGGCCCGCCGCCGCCGAACCCCCAGCGGACGGGAGGTCTCCCTGTGCCCTGGGCCGACGACGTCGTCGCGGGCTTCCGCAGCCAGCAGGTCCGCCTCGTGGTCTATGTGGCGGACAAGGTCCTCGTCCCCGTGCTGGACCGCATCGCCGCGGACCCCGGCCAGTTCCGGCTCGTGCCCCTGACCCGCGAAGAGGAGGGGATCGGCGTCCTCGCCGGCGCCTTCTTCGGCGGCATGCGCGGCGCGCTGCTGATGCAGAGCAGCGGCTTCGGCAACACCCTCAACGGCCTTGCCTCGCTCGCCATCCCCTACCAGGTCGGCTTCCCCATGCTGATCAGCGTGCGCGGCGCCCTCGGCGAGACCAACAAGGCGCAGGTGCCCATGGGCCGCGCCATGCCGGAGCTGCTGGCCTCGCTCGGCCTTCCCCGCTACGATCTCGACCGCCCCGAGACCGTGGAGTCCGTCACCCGCGGCGCCACGCGGCAGGCCTTCACCACGGGCCGCCCCGTCGCGCTGCTGCTCTCCTCGCTCCTGACCGGCGGTAAAGGCGGTGGGTTCTGACCATGGAGCGCCAGGACGTGATCCGCGCCGTCGCCGCGCGCGCCGGCGACGCCCTGATCGTCGCCAACCTCGGCAGCAACGCCTATGACCTCCACACGCACGGCCACCGGCCCGGCAACCTCTACATGCGCGGCGCCATGGGCCTCACCGGCTCCGTCGGCCTCGGCCTCGCCATGGCCCGCCCCGACCGCCGCGTGATCGTGCTGGACGGCGACGGCTCGCTGCTGATGAACCTGGGCCAGCTGGCGACGGCCGCCGCCGAGGCGCCCGCCAACCTGGTCCACATCGTGCTCGTGAACGGCCTCTGGCAGGAGACGGGCGGCCAGCGGATCGCCACGGCCGGCCGCGCGGACCTGGCCGCGATCGCACGGGGCGCCGGGATCGCCGAAGTCGCGGAGGCCGCGGATCTGGACGCGCTTTCGCGCGTCCTGGACCGTGCCCTGGCGGCGCCTGGACCCTGGCTGGTCGCCGTCCGGATCCAGGAGCGGGGCGCCTCCCAAGCCCCCAACACCGACCCGATGGCCAACCGTGACGAGTTCATGCGCGCGGCGGAGGGCTTCGTCGCGGTGGCACCCCAGTACGAGAGGGCGTGACGGCCGTCAAAGGCGCCGCAACCGCGCCGAGGGGGCTGCCACCGGGATGAGCCTGGGTCGCGGTGACGCACGCACGGCAGGGGCGCCTCCGATCGTCCCGCCCGAGTACGCCCCGCTGCTGCGCCGCTTACAAGCCGGCGGGCCGCCGGACGCCGAGCGGCCGGCCCTGGTCGAAGCCGCCCTCGCCATCTGGCGGCGTCCGGGCCTTGACACGCTGACCTCCGTGTCTCAGCTTCATTTCACGCCCTTCCCCCATCAGCTGGCCGCCGCCGCCGCCGTCCTCACGCGGCTGCGGGGCCGCGCCATCCTCGCCGACGAGGTCGGCCTCGGTAAGACCATCGAGGCGGGCCTGGTCCTGACCGAGCTGATGCAGCGCCGCCTCGCCCGCCGCTCGCTGATCCTGGTGCCGTCGGGCCTCGCCGGGCAATGGCACGAGGAGCTGACGCGCAAGTTCGGCCTGCCCGCCCTGTCGCCCGGTACCCGGCAGTGGCAGGCCGCCACCGCGCCGTGGGACCAGCCGGTGCTGATCCTGCCCCTGCCCCTGGCCCGCCGCGCGCCCTGGCGCGACGAGGTCGCCCGGCGCGAGTGGGACCTCGTGATCTGCGACGAGGCGCATCGCCTGCGCGACCCCGCCACAGCCTCGGCCAAGCTCGTGAAGGGGCTGCGCACCCGCTATCTCCTGCTGCTCACGGCGACGCCCCTGCAAAACGGGCTGGACGACGTGTTCCACCTCGCCGCGGTGGTCAGGCCAGGGGCGCTGGGCACGCATAGCGAGTTCCGCCGCCGTTACGGCCGGGCCGGCGACCCCGCGTCCGCCCGGGACCTGGCGGACCTTCAGCGGCGGCTTCAGGGAGTGATGGTCCGCCACCGGCGCAGCGAGGTGGCCCTCATGCTGCCGCGCCGGCTGGCCGAGACCCTCGTGATCGAGCCCACGGCGCGTGAAGCCGACCTCTACGCCGCGGTGTCCGACCGTGTTCGCCAGGAGGCGCGGCACGCCACCGGCCTGCAGGCCGCCGCCCTGCTCACGCTGCAGCGGCAGGCGGGCTCCGGCCCGGCCGCCCTGGCCGCGGGCCTCCGGCCTCGCGGGTGGGACGACCTGCGCTCCCGGGCCCTTGCGCTCGGCGAGTGCGCCAAAGCTGAGGCCCTGCTCGCGCTGCTGCGCCGCCACCGGGCCGCGGACGAGAAGGTGATCGTCTTCACGGCGTTTCGGGAGACGCTGGGCGACCTGCAGGCGCGGCTGCTCAACGCCGGTCTGCCCGCCGCCGTCTACCATGGCGGCCTATCGCGCACCGCCAAGGACGCGACCATCGCCGCCTTCGAGCGGGAGCTGCCCATCCTGCTCACGACGGAGGCCGCGGGCGAGGGGCGCAACCTCCAGTTCTGCCACGCGATGATCAGCTACGACCTGCCGTGGAACCCGATGCAGATCGAGCAGCGGCTGGGGCGCATCCACCGTATCGGGCAGGCCCGGGACGTCGTCCTCCACAACCTGGTGGTGGCGGGGACGATCGAGGCCCGCATCCTTGCCATGCTGGAAAGCAAGATCAACCTGTTCGAACTGGTCGTCGGCGAGCTCGACATGATTCTCGGACGTGTCGCCGATGACTTCGACTTTGAGACCTCCGTCTTCGCCGCCCACACGGACAGCACCGGCGACGCGGACTTTGAGGCGCGGCTGCAGGCCATTGGCGCACGGTTGGCGGGCGCCCGCGCCGATTACGCGGAGGGCAGGGCGCGGGTCGACGGCTTGGTGCCGGCCAGGGAGCCGGCATGACGCCACCTGCTGGCCTGCGTCTGTGGACGGGCTACGTCACCCTGTCCGGAGGCCTCTGCGAGGAGGAGGCCGGGCGCGTCCAGACGCTGCTGCCGGCCAACCTGCAGGCGGCCCTGCAACTGCCCGAGGAGACCACCGTGACGGCGGATCCCGAGGTGGCCGAGGAGGACGGCGCCCTGCTCCTTGTGCCGGGCAACCCCCTGGTGGACCGGTTGGCGGACCGGGTCTTGGAGGACGGGGATGCCCGCACGTCCTTTCTCCCCTGGTCGCGCGCCGCGCTGCCCGGGGCGCCAGCGCTGATGGAGCGGGCCCGGAGGGCTGTCGCCGTCGCCCACGGCCGGATCGACGCCATGGGCGTGACCGCGGGGGTGCACCACCCGCTCGTGCGCGTCGGTGCACTGCTCATGGTGCGGGCCGGGGACGAGGTGCGGGAGGCCCTGGAGGTATGGGTCGACGGTGTGACGGGCCTGCCTGCGCCGGCCGAGGCGGTCGCCGTCGCCCTGAAGGGCCCCCTGCAGCCCGAGCCGGCCGCCGCCTATCCGCTCACGCCGCCTCTTCCCGAAGTGGCGCTCGCGGCTGCCGACGCCCTGCTCCGGGCCCGCGCCGAGCGGGCTGCCGCCACCCTGGCCGCTGGGGCCAGCGCCCAGTTGCGCGAGGAGGTCGAGCGGGCCGAGGCCTACTACGCGGAGGAGCTCGCCTCCCTGGCCCGCCGCCGCGAGAGCGCCACACCCGAGCGGGCCGCGCTTTACGACGCGCGCGCCGAGGCGACGCGCACCGAGCGAGGGCGGCGCCTGCGCGACATCCGCGAAAAGTACCGGCCGGCCTGGGAGATCCGGCCCTACCTGCTGCACGTCGTGCACGTGCCCGCCGTGCGCCTGCCCGCCCTCGTGCGGCGAGGGGCTCGCAGCGATCCGTTGCCGCTGACCTGGCTCCTGCCGGGCCAGGTGTTCGCGCCGACTGCCTGCCCCCGCTGCGGCGCCGGCGACGCGCTGATCGCGACCCGGGACGGCCTTGGCTGCGCGCGATGTGTGGCGCCGCAGCTTTCGCCACCCCCTGCGCCCACCGCAGCCAGCGAGCCGGCCCCGATGCCGG
>DAHVAF010000158.1 GCA_027314765.1 Clostridia bacterium
CAGTGGGCGTGCGAGTGGCCGTGCGCGTCGGCGGGTCCGGGGTTCAGGTGGGCGCCGCTGAAGAACGCGGCCGCGACGAACGTGGTGAACGGCACGGCCAGCACCAGGGCGATGGCGCCGACCAGGATCTGCACCATCTGCGCGCCCACCAGCTCCAGGTTGAGCGTGCTCTGCCAGCCGAGGCCATCGCGCGCCATCAGCACGATCAGGGGGAGCGTGCTGCCCACGTACGCCAGCACCAGGTGTTGATCAGGGAGCCGATGTGGTCGAGGCCGACGTTCATGCCGCGCTCGTAGAGGTCCCAGAGCCCGATGCGGTCGCCGCCGAGGCGATAGAGCTCGGCCACCGACGAGGCCTGGCCGACCGTCACGTCGACCAGGGCGCCCAGGGCACCGATGACCACGCCCGTCAGGACCAGACCCTGGATGTTGACCTTGGAGCCGCCCGTGACCAGGTAGACGCTCTCCTCGGTGCCATAGCTCGTGATGTGGGCCAGCTGGATGAAGCCGCTGCCCACGGCCAGCGCGATGGCGACCGTGACGATGGTGCCCGCCAGCGCGGCGGTCGTCTTCCAGTTCAGTCCGTGCACGAAGTACATGGCGATGGCCAGGATACCGCCGCTGCCGAGCAGGGCGACGACCACCGGGTTGGCGCCGCGCAGGATCGCGGGGACGACCACGCCCAGCACGATGGCGAGGCCGCCGGCCGTGGCCAGCACGGCGCGCAGGGCCTTGCCCCGGCCCACCGCCGCGGCGACCACGACGAACAGGATCAGCAGCAGGACCAGGGCCGGGCCGCGCTGCCAGTCGGCCACGGCGTACACGCGGGCGTTGCCCGGGCCTAGGTAGTACTGGACCTGGACCCGGTCGCCGACCCCGTAGTGGTTGATCAGGGCCGGAATCGCGTCGGGGCCCTGCTGGTTGCCCGACTGGGCCTTCACGACCTCGCCGTTGTCCAGGCGCACGGTGACGGTGGCGCCATGCGGGGAGAGGGCGAGGACGGTGCCGTAGACGATGCCGTTCGGGCCCGTGACCGGGGTCGGCCGCGTGAAGACGTTCTGCAGCAGGCCATAGGCGACGAGCCCGATGACGGCGACGGCGATCGCCGCCGACCAGCGGCCGATGCCGGCGTGCGGGCGGCCCCCGTGCACGTGGGCGTGGCCCTCGTGCTCATGGGCATGGTGATGATGCGCAGGATCGTGGTCGTGAGGCTCGTCGGCGGGCGGCGGCACGGGCTCGCGCTCCACGTCGAATCGCGCCTCCCGGCGTCGAGTTCGCGCGGGGAACGCCAGAACCTGCCTGACTTGGCGGCGCGCCAGCGGGGAGGCGCAGGCCGGAGCGCGGCAACACCGAGCGGGTCCCGCCGCGGGGCGTGCCGTGGCGCGAGGTGCGGCGCGTTCGCCGAGCCCACCCCGGTTGACACGGGGCGGCCCATCCAATCAACTATCTGGGACGTCAAGAACTGGGGGGCGCATGCATGCTCAAGCTCCAGGTCATCCTCGGCAGCACCCGGCAGGGCCGGGCCGCGGACCGGGTGTTGCCGTGGGTGCTCCGCCGCGCGCAGGCCCACGGCGACTTCGCCGCGGAGGTGCTCGACCTGCGCGACTGGCCGCTGCCCTTTTTCGCGGAGACGCGCCAGACCCTCGGTGACCCGTCCGACCCCAGCTACTCCGAGCCCGTCGTGAAGCGCTGGAACCGCAAGATCGGCGAGGGCGACGCCTACCTGATGATCACGCCCGAATACAACCACAGCGTGCCCGCGGTCCTGAAAAACGCCATCGACAGCGTCTTTGCGAGCTATGCCTTTCGCAACAAGCCGGCCGGCTTCGTCGGCTACAGCGGCGGCATCGTCGCCGGGGCGCGGGCCGTGGAGCACCTGGCCCACATCGCCATCGAGACGGAGCTGGTGCCGATGCGCAACTCCGTCCTGATCGGGCAGGTGGGGCAGGCCTTCGACGAGGCGGGCGATCCCACCAACCCCATGAGCGAGCGGGCCCTCGGCATTCTGCTCGACGACCTGGCCTGGTGGGGCAGGGTGCTGCACCGGGCCCGGGCGGAGGGGCAGCTGCCGCCGGCCGCGCGGCGACCGGTGGCGGCGGCCCCCCGGACGTAGGCTGGGGGATTTTGGACCCGCCATGTCGAATCCCCTGAGCCATGTGCGGCATCGTCGGGTGCGTGACGGAAAGGACGCCGGCGGACGGCGCGTTCGATGCGGCGCGCGACCGCATGGCCCACCGCGGGCCCGACGACGCGGGCAGCTACCGCGACGGGCCCGTCTGCCTCGGCGCCCGGCGCCTGGCCATCATCGACCTCTCGCCCGACGGCCATCAGCCCATGCTGACCGCCGACGGCGAGCTGGCGGTTGCCTTCAACGGCGAGATCTACAATTTCCTGGAGCTCCGGGGCCAGCTGCGCGACCGCTTCCCGTTCCGCTCCCAGGCCGACACCGAAGTCCTGCTCCACGGCTACCGCGCCTGGGGCTGGCAGGGGCTGCTGCGGCGAATCGACGGCATGTTCGCCATCGCCATCTGGGACCGTGCGGCCCGGGTCCTGCACCTGGCGCGCGACCGGGTCGGCAAGAAGCCCCTGTACTACGCCCAGGCCGGGGGCGGGCTCTATTTCGCCTCCACGCTGGACGCCCTGCTGCCCCTGCTGCCCGCCCGGCCGGAGCTCGACCCGCGGGCCGTCGACGCGTTCCTCGTGTACCAGGCCGTGCCGGCCCCCATGACGATCTTCGCCGGGGTTCGGCACCTGCCCCCGGGCCATGAGGCGCGGTTCGCGCTCGACGGGGGGCGCCTGGAACTAGCGCCCTACTGGGATGTCTCCTACGCCGAGAAGCTGCGGATTCGGGAGCCCGAGGCGCTGGAGCAGGTCGAGCGCCTGATCCAGCAGGCCGTGCGGCGCCGGCTGATCAGCGACGTGCCGCTCGGGTGCTTTCTGTCGGGCGGCGTGGACTCCGGCCTGGTGACGGCCATGATGGCCCGGGCCATGGGGCGCGAGGTCGAGGCGGTGACCCTGGGCTTCGAGGACCCGGCCTACGACGAGCGGCCCTTCGCCCGCCAGGTCGCGGGGCGCGTGGGGGCGCGCCTGCACGAGTACATCCTGGGCCCGGACGCGCTGCAGAGCCTGCCCGCCATCCTGGCGCAGTACGGGCAGCCCATCGCCGACGTATCCATCGTGCCCACCTACTTCGTGGCCAAGGCGGCGCGGCAGCATGTGACCGTGGTGCTGAACGGCGACGGCGGCGACGAGCTCTTCGGCGGCTACGCGCGCCCCGTGGTGGCCAAGGCGGCCGAGGCCTACCGCCGGATGCTGCCCGGCCGCCTGCGCGGGCTGGCGGCCACGCGGGCCGGCCTGTTCCCCCGCAGCGTGGCCGCGGTGCTGCGGGCGGGCGCCATGCCGGCGGCCGACGCATTCCGCTACGACCGCGGGCTGCGCCGCCAGCGCGGGCGGGCCTACCGGCCGGCATTCCGGACCGCGCTCGGCGACTGGGATCCGGACGACCTCTACCGGGCGGTGTGGGCGGCCGCCGACGGGGAGGACGACGTCGACCGGGCCCTCTATGGCGAGTTCAAGACGTACCTGCCCGACCAGCTGCTGGTGAAGATGGACGTCTCCACCATGGCCCACTCCGTCGAGGCGCGCTCGCCGCTGCTGGACACGGCGCTGGTGGAGTTCGCCGCGCGGCTGCCCACGGCCGTGCGCCTGCCCGGGTACGACACCAAGCACCTGCTGAAGCGGCTGGCCGAGCGGTACATCCCGGCCGAGGTCATCCACCGCCGCAAGCGCGGGTTCGTCATGCCGGCCGACACCTGGCTCGGACAGGCCGTGGCGCCGCACGTGGGGTCGAGCCTCGGCGGGCCGGGCGCGCACGTCCTGGAATACGTGGACCGCACCTGGCTGGACGGCCTGCTGGAGCGGTACCGGGACGGCAGGCCGGGGGCGGCGCAGCGGGTGTGGACGCTCTGGATGCTGGAGCTCTGGCTGCGCATGCGGGCGGGCGAGCTGCGGGCGGCCGATCCCCTGGATGCGGTGCTCGAGCCGAATCAACGGGGCGTGCGCCGCGGGGCCGCGATGACGGCGAGCCGCGAGCGCGCGGCGCCTGCCGGGGCCACGGTGCCGGCGCGCCCCGCCCTCCGCGTCCTCGAGGTGGGCATGGGCTGGTTCCCCGAGCAGCCCGGCGGGCTGAACCGCGTCTTCTACGACCTCACCCGCCATCTGCCGGCGCAGGGGGTCGAGGTCGAGGGCTTCGTGCAGCAGATGGCCGCGCCGGCCGCGGACCGGGGGTGGGCCGTGCGCGGCATGGCGCCGCCGGGGACGCCGTTCCTCGGCCGCCTGCGGGCGGAGCGGGCCGCCTTCGCCGCCGCGCTCCGGGACCGGCCGCGCGACGTCGTGGCCTCGCACTTCGCGCCCAGCATCTGGCCGTCCGTCTCCCTGGTCGATGTGCCGCTCGTGGTCCACTTCCAAGGGCCGTGGGCGCTGGAGAGCCGCCAGGAGGGGGCGAGCCGGGCCAAGGAGCTGGCGGCCTGGCGCATCGAGCGCGACGTCTACCGGCGCGCGAGCCGCTTCATCGTGCTGTCGCAGGCCTTCGGCGACGTGCTGGAGCACCACTACCGCGTGGCGGGCGAGCGGATCCGGGTGGTGCCGGGCGGGGTCGACACGGACCGCTTCACGCCGGCGCTCAGCCGCGCGGCGGCGCGCAGCCTGCTGGGCTGGCCGGGCGACCGGCCCCTGATCGTCTGCGTGCGGCGGCTGGTGCGGCGCATGGGGATCGAGAACCTGCTCGAGGCCATGGCGCTTGTGCGCGCGCAGTGCCCCGACGCCATGCTGGTCGTGGCGGGGCAGGGCGCGCTGCGGCCGGAGCTGGAGGCGCGGGCGCGGGCACTTGGCCTGGACGGCGAGGTCCGCTTCGCGGGGCGCGTGCCGGAGGACGACCTGCCGCTCGTCTACCGCGCGGCGGACGTCAGCGTGGTGCCGACGGTCGCGCTGGAGGGGTTCGGGCTCATCGTCGTGGAGTCGCTGGCCGCCGGCACGCCGGTGCTGGCGACGCCGGTGGGCGGCCTCCCCGAGGTGCTGCGGCCCCTGGACCCCGGCCTGATCTGCGAGAGCCCGGCGCCGGCGCACCTGGCCGAGCGGCTGGTGGCGGCGGTGCGGGGGGAGGTGGCACTGCCCAGCGCCGAGGCGTGCGCCGAGTATGCGCGGCGGGAGTTTGCCTGGCCGGCGGTGGCGCGGCGGGTGCGGGACGTGTATGCGGAGGCCGCGCGGGGCGGCGGGTAGGGCAGGGGGCGGGGACCGGGGCGGAAGGCTCCGGGACCGATCTTGATGACTTCCGGCGGGTGTGGCATGTCATCTGGTCCTGTGAGGCGGCGATGGCTTCGGGGCGCGACGTGGACGGCAGGCCGCTCCGGCTCCTGGTCGCCGCGGCCCAGGCGATCAGCGTGGTCGCCCTGGTGGCCCTGGTGCTGGGGGTCACGGAGCTGATGAACGTGTTGCCGGTCTTCTACTTCAACATCGTGTCGTGGCCGCAGGCGCTGGTCTTCGTGCTGGCCGTCGCGCTCTGGTACTGGGTGCTGGCGTTCGTGGCGGCGCCTCGGGTCGCTCGCGGGGCGCCGGGAGTGGGGGGGAGCGGCGCCCGCGTAGCGGTGCACGCGGGCCTGGTGGCGCTTGTGTTTGGGCTGGTGCACGTGCTGAACCACCACGTGTTCGTGACCGGCATCCAGATCTCCGTGTGGTCGGAGCTCGACCTGGCGGTGATCTGCCACGCGCTGGCGTGGCTGCTGTGGATGCGGGGCAGCCGGCCGCGGGTTCCCGCCGCGGGGGCGGCGCGCTGACGGGACCGCGCGGCGGCGGGCGGTCGTGTCCTTCCGGGATCGGCTCGCCCCTTACGGAAGACAGCGGCGCGCGGCGGATTTGCCCTCGTTGGCGCGGCAGGCCATGATAGGCGGGGGTGGCTCAGCGTACCGCGCGGTGGGGGCGGCATCCGCGATGGTTGGCGGCGCGCCGGGCGCGCGCGGGTGTGGCGTGGCCACCTGAGTGGTGCCCTTGCCCCCGCGCCGAGCGCGGGCCAGACGCCAGCCGGCCGCCGGGTACGCCGGGGCCGTCGCTGCGCTGCTCGCCACGGCGGCCGCGTCCTCTCCCCCGCATGAGCCGCCGCCGGCAGCCGACCCCCACGGAGGGTGAGGGGGCGGCCGCGTCCCTGAAGCCGAAGCCGGGGAAGGATCCGGCCAGGCGCAGGGCACGGGGCGCCGGGGCTGCGGGCGAGGGCGCCAGCGGCGACGCTGTGGAGCCGACCATGCAGGCGGTGGCCCCGCCCATCCCGGCCACCATGGGGCCGGGCGCGCGGCGGCCCGACGATCCCGGACCGGGCTCCGCGGGCACGGGACGTTTGGCGGGCACCCTCGCGCGCACGACGACGATCGTGACGGCGGCCCTGCTCAGCAGCCGCCTGCTGGGGTTTCTGCGCGACACCTCGCTCAGCGACCGCTTCGGGGCGAGCCATCTCGCCGACGCCTACGTGGTCGCCTCGACGATCCCGCTCCTGATCTTCGGGGTCGTGGGCCAGGCGCTGCCCACCATCTTCATCCCCCAGTACACGCGGGTGCTGCAGACGGAGGGCCGCGCGCGGGCGGAGGCCCTGGCCAACAACATCACGATGACCCTCACGGGCGTCGCCCTGGTCCTGATGGCGATCATGTGGGCCGTCGCGCCCCTCATCGTGGACGTCGTCGCCCCCGGGATCCGCGCGCAGGACCCGGCCGAGGCGGCGCTGGCCGGGTCGATGGTGCGCATCATGATCCCGATCATCCTCTTCTACCTCTGGTCCGCCGTCATGCAGGGCATCCTGAACACCCACGGGCACTTCCTGGCGCCGGCGGCCATGGGCGTGCCCCAGAACCTGATCATCATCGCGGCCATCTTCGCGGGCAGCAGCGGGCTGATCCCGGGCGGCATCGCCGTCGTGGCGTGGGGCAGCATGATCGGGACGGCCTTCACCTTTTTGGTCCAGCTGCTGCCCCTGCGGCGCATCGGCTTCCACTTCCGGCTCCACTTCAGCTGGCATGATCCGCTGCTGCGCCAGACCATCGTCCTGGCCGGGCCCGTCGTGGTGGCCTCCGTCTTCTCGCAGCTCGGCGTGACCATCGACCGCGTGCTGGCCTCCGGCCTGCCGGCGGGGGCCATCTCCGCCATCTACTACGCCACCCGCCTGCAGCAGTTCACGTATGTCGGCATCGGCCTGGCCATCTCCACGGTGCTGTTCCCGCAGCTGGCGCGCCACGCCACGAGCGGCTCCCTGGAGCAGTATAAGAGCACCGTCAACCGCGGCCTGCGCCTGATCAGCCTGATCTCGCTGCCCATCACCGTGGGCATCTTCGCGTTCCGCTACGGCATCCTGCGCGTGGTCTTCCAGCACGGGGTGTTCACGGCCGACGCCACCGGCCGCACGGCCCTGGCCCTGCTGGGCTTCGCGCCAGGCGTCCTCACCTACGCCTTCATGGACTACCTGATGCGGACCTTCTTCGCGCGCCAGGACACGCGCGTGCCCATGTACGCCTCGATCGTCTCCGTGGTCGTCAACATCGCGGGCGACTTCCTCCTGGTCGGCCCGTGGCGGCAGGCCGGGCTCACGCTGGCCAGCTCGTTGGCCTGGGGCATCGCCTCGGTCCTGCTCCTCTACCGCATGCGCCGCGACCTCGGCCCTCTGGGCGGCCGGCGGACCGCCACCGTCCTTCTGCGGATGCTGGCCGCTTCGGTGATCGGCGTTGCGCCCGCCTATGCCCTATACGACCTGTGGATCACGCGGGTGGCCGGCCAGCGCTTTTTGCACGACGCCCTGGGCCTGGCCGTCGCCGGCCTGATCGCGGTGGCGCTCTACCTGCTCGCCCTCGGCTGGTTGCGCGTGCCCGAGGTGAACGACGCGCGGCGGCTGCTGGCGGGCGGCCTGCGGCGCCTGGGCCTCGGCGGGGCGGGCGGCTGAGGCGGGGGCCGCGCCGGTCGCGCGCCTGCCGTCGGGGTCGGCGCGCGATGGAGGTCGCCCGGCGGAACCGGGGGCTCAGAGCTCGTCCGGCGGAACCGCGGGATCCGAGGTCGCCCGGCGGAACCGCGGGCTCAGAGGTCGTCCGGCGGAACCGCGGGCTCAGACGAGGATGCGCCGGATCCACAACCCGTCGGATACGGCCACCGCGATGCTGGCCAGGGTTCCGGGCAGGAAGTATTGGGGCGCGTCGCGGTCCGATCCAAGATCGTGCCAACGAAAGATCGACGTTGCCGCGACGACCAGGCCGGCCGTGGCCAAGCCCCGGTGGCCGGCCGAGGCCACGGCGGCGATCTCGATCGCGCGCTCAACCACGCCGATCCAAGAGGACGATCCCAGAGGACGTGCGCGCGAAGGCGGCCGAGCTTGAGGGCTCTGCTGCCGCTGCCGCAGCCACCTCGGCGGGTGCGCTTGCATGCGTGGCATGGGCACGAGGCGCCGACGAGTTGGCCGAGGCGAGCCGGGACCCGCGGGTGCTGGACCGACCCCCGGACGTCGATGATGGCGGCGGCGAGTGTCAAGGTGGTGCCCCTTCATTCCCTGCGCCAGGAGCACATCATGTGCAGTGCCAGGCCCAAGTCCACGCAGTGTGCACCTCAGACGGCACGTGTACACAGTGTCTACGTGTCTACCCCCCGTCGCGCGCGCATGCTGTGTGTCCACGCGCGCGTCGCCTGGTTCCCTCGGGGTGAGCACGCCATGCCTGCGCCGCTCTCAGCCAACATGTCGCAAATACCCATCGCCGTGCGCTTTCAGTCGCCACTGGCCCCGCATGCTAAAATCAATGCGGTGGCTTGCGCCGATTGCACATGCGGCTTGAACGAGGGGCACCGGATGCGATGAACCATCGCCGCCTGAAGTGGCTGACCTTCGTCGTCGCGGCCGCCGCCGTGCTGGTCCTGCAGCTGGTGATCTTCAACCGTATCTTCCCCCGGCTCGGGCTGCCATCGCCGCTTGCCCGCGCCGTGCTGCCCGGCATGGTGGTCGTGGTCTGCGTCTTCATCTTCAACGAGTACGTGTTCTACGTCATCGCGCGCCTCAACGCGGCCCTGGTCCAGGAGCGCGAGCGGCTCTCGGCGCTGCA
The DNA here is from genome assembly GCA_027314765.1 of Clostridia bacterium. Classification (GTDB taxonomy): domain Bacteria; phylum Bacillota; class Sulfobacillia; order RBS10-35; family JAJYVM01; genus JAJYVM01. The sequence continues at coordinate 9,116 of DAHVAF010000158.1, forward strand.
CCAGATCAGCCAGGCCGTCGCGTCGGTGGCCGGCTTCGACCGGAACCTGGCCATCACCCTCGAGCTCGCCCGCCGCACCCTCGGCGCTGACCTGATGGTCTGGGCCGAGCGCGAGCAGGCCGCGGGCACGCCCATCGACGCCACCTGCCGCGTCTTTGCGGGCGAGCGCCAGGCGCCATCCGACGACCTGATCCGCGTGCGGGTGGGCCAGGGCCTGGTGGGGCGGGCGCTCAGCACCATGCGGCCCGTGGAGCTGCTGGACGCCAGCGCCGTGCCCGAGCAGGACCGGCACGCCTACCCGCTGGTCGTCGGGGAGGGCCTGCGCAGCGCCCTGGCCGTGCCGGCCGTCGCCGGCGACATGGCGACCGGCGCATTGGTGGCCGGCTGGCGGCGCCCGCACCGCCTGAAGGGCGCCGACCGCGCCTTCCTGGAAAACGTGGCGAACCAGGTCGGGACGGCCGTCGCCAACGCCCGCCTGTACCGCGAGGTGCAGCGCCTGGCGGCGTATGAGGAGCGCGAGCGCCTCGCCCGCGAGATGCACGACGGCATCGCCCAGGCCCTGACCTACCTGAAGCTCAAGGCGGAGGCGCTGCAGCACCACGCCGGCGGGGGACGCTGGCCAACCGTCCTGTCTGGCCTCGAGGACATCCGGCGCACCGCGGTCGAGGCCCTCGGCGACGTGCGCCAGGCCAGCGTCGACCTGCGCGCCGCATCCGGCCGCCACGGCGAGGGCTTCCTGGCCCACCTGGCCGAGTACCTTCACACATGGAGCCGGCTGAATGACATCGAGGCCGAGCTGGTGGCTCCTGACAGCGAGATCCACCTGGAGGACGAGGCCGAGATCCAGGTCGTGCGCATTCTCCAGGAGGCCCTCGCCAACGTGCGGCAGCACGCGGGTGCCCACGGGGTGCACGTGCGGGTCGCCGAAGGCCCCGAAGGGCTGGTCTTCACCGTTCGCGACGACGGGCGGGGCTTCGACTCGCATCAGGTGCCCCGTGACGGCCACTTCGGTCTTGCGGGCATCCGCGAGCGCGCGGAGGCCATCGGCGGAACGGTCGACGTTCGGTCCACCCTTGGCGCCGGCACCGAGGTGGTGCTGCGCCTGCCCGCGCGGGCGGTGCACGGCACGCCCGTGGCGTCCCCGTCCGCTTCGCCACAACGAGAGGATGCGGTGGGATGACAGTCCATCCAGAGTTGAGCCGCGCGGAGGCCACCGCGCCCGGGCCGCGCCCCGGCGCCCCCATCCGCGTGCTGCTGGCTGACGATCACGCCCTGGTCCGCCAGGGGATCCGCGAGCTGCTGGATGCCCAGGACGACTTCGAGGTCGTGGGGGAGGCCGCCACGGGCCGGGAGGCGGTGGCCGAGGCGGTCCGCCTGCACCCCGACGTCGCGCTGCTGGACATCCACATGCCGGGAGGCGACGGCCTCTGGGCCGCCAGCGAGGTCGCGCGCGAGGTGCCCGCGACCCGCGTGGTGATCCTGACGGTGTCCACCGAGGACGGCCACCTGAAGGAGAGCCTGCGCCGCGGCGCGGCCGGCTACCTCCTGAAGTCGAGCCCGGCCGAGGCCCTGTATGAGGCCATTCGCGATGTGTGCCGCGGCGAGCGGCCCGTCCCGGGCAGCATGGCCGGCCGCGTGCTGGCCGCCCTGGGCCTCGGCGCCGAGCCGGCCGGCCCTGCGCGCACGGCGGGCCTCTCGACGCGCGAGGAGGAGGTCCTGCGCCTGCTCTCGCGCGGCGCGACGAACAAGGAGATCGCGGCCGCCCTCGACATCAGCGAGAACACGGTGAAGGCGCACCTGAAGAGCATCCTGCGCAAGCTGGGCGTGGGCAACCGCGTGGAGGCGGCGGGCTGGGCCCTGCGCCACCTGGAGGGCCCGGACCTCTACACCTCGGGCTAGGGTCGGCGCGCGGCCCGTCGGGACCTGGGACCGCGTTCACCACCGCTGGGACCGCGCGTGCGCAGGCGAACCTGCGGCCGCGCGGGGATCGCTTCGGCCACGGTGCGTCGCGTGTCTGCGCCGTGGCGACAAACCTCCAAAAGTGGGAGCACAACTCCCGAAAGTGGGACTTGGACGCCCGCGGATCCGTCTCCCACCCGTGGCCCCGTGCCCAGGCCAGGCGACGTGGTCGACCGCGAACCGTAGATCGACCAGACGGTGCGGAGCCGCCTGCCCAACCGTCGCAGCGTCATGCTGGCGGGTCCCCGGCGCACGGGCAGGAGCACCGGCGGGCCCACGAGGTCCTGCGGCGCCTGCGGGCGGCCGAGGGCTGCGACACCGCCGCCGTCGACTCCGCCACGACGGCTTCGGTCCGGGACCTGGCCGAGCGCCTCACGGCGGCGGCGCTCACCCACGTGGCGCCGGCGCCGCGGACGGCCATGACCGCGTGGAGCGGCCTCGGCCGACCGACCCGCATGCCCGAGGTTCGGCCCAAGATGGATGAGCTCGATCTCTCCCTTGCGGTGCGCGCGGCGGAGGAGCCGCGGCCGGAGGTTCGCCTGGAGGAGGCCCTCAATCTCCCCGAGCGGCTGGCCGAGCGGGATGGTCGCCGCTTCGTGGTGCTCGTGGACGAATTCGCGCTGGCCGAGGCCGTCGGCGGCCCCGCGCGTGTCGCCAAGATGCGTGGAAGGTCTCGGGTGCACGAGCATACGGCATTTCTCGTTTTGGATCACGGCGCTGCCCGCCGTGCGGCCCGTCGCGTTGTTCGTCCCGGCCCCCGGTGGTACGCTACAGCCGTCGCTTCCGCGCGCGAACGCCTTGGCCTGAGCGCCTTTAAAGGAGATGTCCGCGCCTTTGAACGCGGTCACCACCCTGGGTCAGATGGCACTGGCCCTCGCCCTGCCCGTCGCGATCTTCGCCGTTCTCGCCCTTGGCCTTGGCCTGCGACGCCAGGTCGTGGCGAAGGCCGCCGCGCTGCGCGAGGTGCCCGCCGCCGCCGCGATCGGGAGCGGGACTCTCCCGGCGGCTGACGGCGGCGGCGCCGGCCCTGCCGACCGCCGCGGCCTGCCCGGCGCCGCCCTGATCCAGGCCGGCATGCGCAGCGTTGGCGTGCTCTTGGCGCTGGTCGTCGTGGCCGCCGCAAGCCTCTGGTATGCCTTCTTGACGAACGATTTCGCCATTCGCTACGTGGCGCAGCATTCGGCGCTCGAGATGCCCACCTTTTTCAAGTTCACCGCCCTCTGGGGCGGCAACGAGGGCTCGCTGCTCTTCTGGTGCCTCATCCTCTGCATCTGGACCTTCGTGGCCTCGCGCTCGCGCGACCCGGAGGCGCAGCCCATCATTCCCTACGCCACGGCGATCCTGGCCGGGGTGTCCATCTTCTTCCTGTACATGCTGAACACCGTGGCCCGGCCCATCGTGGCGTCGGCGATCGCCCCGGCCAACGGCAGCGGCCTCGACACGCTCCTCCAGAACCCCTACATGGCGATCCACCCGCCGATGCTCTACACGGGCTTCGTGGGGTTCACGGTCCCGTTCGCCTTCGCCATGGGCGCGCTGCTCGCCAGGGTGCGCGGCGTGGCCTGGGTGCGCGTCACGCGCCGCTGGGCGCTGCTGGCCTTCTTCTTCCTCGGCACGGGCATCCTGCTGGGCGCGCACTGGGCGTACGGCGAGCTGGGCTGGGGCGGCTACTGGGGCTGGGACCCGGTGGAGAACGCCTCGTTCCTGCCCTGGCTGACCGGCACGGCCTTCATCCACTCGTCCATGATCGACGAGCGGCGCGGCATGCTGAAGTTCTGGGATCTGCTGCTCGTCAGCCTCACCTTCCTGCTGACCCTCTTCGGCACATTCCTCACCCGCAGCGGCATCGTCAACTCCGTGCACACCTTCGCCGACTCCGGGCTCGGGCCGTGGTTCATGGCGTTCATCGGCGTCGTGGCCATCTTCGCGGCCTGGCTGATCCTGGACCGCTGGGAGATGCTGAAGAACGAGCATGAGCTTGAGTCCGTGGTCTCCAAGGAAGCTGCCTTCCTGTTCAACAACGTGCTCTTCCTCGGCGCCGCCTTCGCCGTCCTCTGGGGGACGATCTTCCCGCTGATCACGCAGGCGGTCGAAGGCGCGGCGATCACGGTCGGACCGCCCTTCTTCAACAGCGTCATGGCGCCGGTGGGCATTGTGCTCGTCCTGCTGATGGGCATCGCGCCCCTGATCGCCTGGCGCCGGGCCAAGATGGCCACCCTGCTGCGGACCTTCCTCTATCCCGGCCTGGTCGCGGCCGGCTTCCTCCTGATTGCGGCGGCCCTCGGCGTCCACCAGCCGGGCGCGCTGCTGGGGACGACAGTGGCCATCTTCGCCATCGCCACGGTCTTCGCCGACGCGGGCCGGGCCCTGCGGGTCCGGGCCCAGATCAGCGGCGACCCGCCCCTGCGCAACGCCCTGCGCCTGTTCAGCCGCAACCGCCACCGCTACGGCGGCTACCTCGTGCACATCGCCATCGCGCTGATGCTCATCGGCTTCGCGGGCTCCACGGCGTACAGCCGCCAGGAGCAGGTCACCCTGAAGCCGGGCCAGACCACGACCTACGGCGGGTTCACCCTCCGGTACACCGGCACGCAGGTGCAGCAGAACGTCATCGACCAGGTGGTGAGCGCGCCCCTGCAGCTGCTGCAGGGTGGCCGCGTGATCGGCACCGTCGTGCCAGGCGACGTCTTTTACGGCAGCACGGCCACGACGCCGCGCATCAGCGTGGGCCTGCACTCCTCGCTGGAGGAGGACCTCTACATCGTGCTGGCGGCGGCGGACACCAACGGCGACGCCACCTTCGTCATCCACATCAACCCGCTGGTCGCCTGGATCTGGATCGGGCAGGCGTTCCTCATGTTCGGCACCATCTGGGCCATGTGGCCGGAGCGGCGCCGGCTCGCCCTGGGCTCCGGCCGCGGCGACCCGCGGCGGCTGAAGGCCGAGCAGGAGGCCGCGGCGCGCTCGGCCCGCGAGCGGACGGTCGTGGCGGCCACGGCGCTCAGCCCAGGCTCGGTCCCGGGCGGTAACGATTGAGCTTTCTCATCGGCTTTGCCCTGGCCGCGCTGGTGGTGGTGGCCATCGCGCGGCCGCTGCTCCGGCCGCGCGGGACGGCGACCGCGCCAGAGGCGCGCGAAGGAGCCGACCAGGACGAGGTCCTGCGCATGCTGGCCGAGCTCGAGTACGACTACCGCATGGACAAGGTCGACGAGGCCGAGTACGCCAGGCAGCGCGAGCTGCTGGAGCGCAGGGCGGGCCAGGCACCCCCAGCGCCGCAGGTCCCGGCTGACCGCGATGCCGTGCCCTGAGCGGACCCCCGGCCGCCAGACACGTTGACGGGCCCCTGGCCGCTCGCGCTCACCACCCGAGCCCATCCCTCAGCGCCCGCCGCACCTCGATCGCCCGCCTCAGCCGCGCCGTTGCGCCCTCGGGCGGGTCCTGATCGCTGATCGACACGCTGAGATGGGTGGCGCCGAGATCCTGCCACCGCTTGGCCGCGGCGACCCACTCGCCGGGACCGCCCGCCATGCCGATCGCCCCCTGAATGCGGAGCGAATCGGGATCCCGCCCGGCCTCGACCATGTACCGGCGCACCTGGGCCAGGATGTCGCCCGGGGTGCCGCCGAGGCCCATCGGCATCCAGCCGTCGCCCAGCCGCGCCACCCGGCGCAGGGTCGCCGCCCCCAGCCCGCCCCCGATCCAGACGGGCACAGGGGCGGGCGGCAGCGGGGCGATGCCGACGCGGTCCAGGGCGTGCCACCTGCCCCGGAAGGTCACGAGCGGCTCCGTCCAGAGCTTGCGCATCAGCACAATCTGCTCGTCGGCGCGGCGGCCGCGGCTGTGGAAGTCGAACCCGAGGGCCTCATACTCGGCGTGGTTCCACCCGACCCCGACGCCAAGCCGCAGGCGCCCGCCGCTGAGGATCGCCACCTCGGCGGCCTGCTTGGCCACCAGCACCGTCTGCCGCTGCGGCAGCACGAGCACGGTCGTCGCGAACCCGATGCGCCGCGTCACCCCCGCCAGGTAGGCGAAGAGGGTGAACGGCTCATGGAACGGGTAGTCGTAGAGGTAGGGCGGCGAGCGGAACCCCGTGTCGGCCCCGCGGAAGCGGTCGGCGTGCGCCCCGGCCACGTGCTCGAACGCGAAGAGATAGTCGAACCCCGCATCCTCCGCCCCCTGGGCGAACTCCGCAACCGCGGCAGGGTCGTGCCCGACGACCTGATGGGGAAACTGCACCCCGATCTGCATCCTGATCTCCCTCCACTTTGCGTGCTCGGCCGGCGGGCTGGCCGCCGGAGGGCCCTGGCCCTCGCCCCGGCAGGCTGCGGCCCACCGGTCGGGCAGTGCTTCGGCTTCCGCGGGCCCATTCCCCGCCAGGCGCGCGGCGCGGGCCAAGCCGCGCCGCTGCGCCCATCTGCCACGATTGGCCAACTATGCAGGATTTGGTCAGGCCCTGCCGAATTCAGGAATGACGAATCGATACAGCTCATCACCGCCAGGGAGGGCGCCACGCGCAAGGTCGCATGCTGTCGCGGGCTGGTCCTCTCCGCCGGCCAACGCTGGTAAGGTCGACGCAGGGCGAGCGAGTGCATTCTGTGTCCACCGCTGGGGCCTGCGCAGTCCACTGGAGGGCCGCATGAACCTGGCCATCGGACGCCTGAAGCTCAGCCTCATCGTCGGCGATCTTCTGATCGCCCTGGTCAGCAACGTCCTGGCGGGCACCCTGCGCTTTGGCAGCCTGGTCGGCTTTGCCACCGGCTGGGGCCTGCCGCACCCCTATCTGATCGTGGCGGCCCTCGTGGTGCTCTGGCCGGTCGTCCTGCAGTGGCAGGGCGCCTACCAGCCCCTGCGCCTGAAGACGTCCAGGGCCGAGGCCTTCGAGGTGTGCCGCGCCGGGGGCTTTTACGCCGCCGGGGTTCTGGCCGTGCAGGCCCTGCTGCACGCCTACTCCGTGAGCCGCCTCTTCCTTGGGTTCATGCTCGTCCTCCAGATCGGCCTCACCCTGGCCGAGCGGGCCGTGGCCCACCGCGTCCTCGGCTGGCTGCGCGTCAACGGCCACAACTACCGGCGCGTGCTGATCGTGGGGGCCGGACCGCAGGGCCGCTGGACCCTGGACCGGCTGCGCGCCCATCCCGAGATCGGCCTGCGCGTGGTCGGCTTTGTGGACGACCGCTCGCCGGAGCGGCTCGGGCAGCGGCTGGGGGCCCCGTACATGGGCCGCATCGCGGACCTGCCGGAGATGCTGCGCAGCCATGTCGTGGATGAGGTGCTGGTCACCCTGCCCTTCAGCACCTTCGGACGCTTGCAGCGGGTCATGGAGGCCTGCAACCAGGAGGGCAAGAACGTCTACCTCGCCGTCGACGGCCTGGCGGCCGCCCGCGGCGCCATTGCGCGCAGCCGGCTGTCGGAGGTCGACGGCGTGCCGTTCCTCGGCCTGATCTACTCGCCCGACCACATGGCGGCGCTGGTGCTGAAGCGCGCGCTCGACATCGGCCTGGCCACCGTCTCCCTGGTGGTGGCGAGCCCTTTGCTCGCCATCATCGCCCTGCAGATCCGGCTGGACTCGCAGGGACCCGCGATCTTCCGCCAGGAGCGCGTCGGCCTGCACGGCCGCCGTTTCACCCTGTACAAGTTCCGGACCATGACGATCGACGCGGAGGAGCAGCTGGGGCAGTACCTGGCCAAGAACGAGATGCGGGGGCCGGTGTTCAAGCTGCGCGACGACCCCCGGGTCACCCCGATCGGGCGCTGGCTGCGGCGGCTGAGCCTCGATGAGCTGCCCCAGCTCTGGAACGTCCTGGCCGGCGACATGAGCCTCGTCGGGCCGCGGCCGCCGCTGCCGCGCGAGGTGGCGCAGTATGACGGCTGGCACCGCCGCCGCCTGAGCGTGCGGCCGGGCATCACAGGCCCCTGGCAGGTGAAGGGCCGCAACGACCTGCCCCACTTCGACCGCTGGGTCGAGCTCGAGCTCGACTACATCGACCACTGGAACCTCTGGCTGGACCTGAAGATCCTCCTCCACACCGTCTCCGAGGTGCTCGCCTTCCACGGGCGGTAGGCTGCTCGGCCGCCGCGCCTCAGGCTCCAACCCACGACGGACTCCCGGGCGTGATTGGGTGCGCGCGCCTTCGCGCGCGCTTCACAAGGTTCCGATGTGCGGAAGGAGTTTGTCAGCCCAATGGGGAACAGGTGTTCCATCCAGTCCCCCAGGTGGTGTCATCGATGGCCGCCGACATCTCACCTCAGTCGCACGACATCATCTTCAAGCATCTCGGCCGGCTCTTGATCGGCGGATCCCTGCGCGCGCTCGGGATCGACGCGCCGCCTGCCACGGCCGTCCTGCCGACGGAGCTGCCACAGGTCTCCGTGCGTGCGCGCGCCATCGACTATCTGTTGGCGTTACCCGACGGGAGCTGCATGCACCTTGAGTTTCAGAGCACCGCCGAGCCGGACGACGTGACGCGGTTCCTCGTGTATGACGCCCTGCTTTACGAGCGCGACCGCACGCGGATCCGCACCGTCGTCATTTATACTGGGGCCGTGCGATCGGCCCGGGATGCGATCGACGCCGGATGCCTGCTCTACCGTGTCGAGAACGTCTACCTGGGGAGCTTCGACGGCAGCGAGCGGCTCCGGGCGCTGAAGCAGCGTGCGGCGAGCACTGGCCTGACCGCGGACGACGCCCTGGATGTGGCGCTTCTCATCCTGATGGGCCGCCAGGGGCGCACGGCCCGCGAGGTGGCCCTTGAGGCTGTGAGGCTGGCGGGAGGGCTGCCCAGCGAATTGCGGCGGCTCTGCCAGGCGGCGATCGTTGGACTTGCCGAGCGGTATCTGACCGAGGACGAATTCAAGACCGTTGTGGAGGTGGAGCTGTTGGCCCGGCGGGTGAGCGAGATGATCGCGGAGGGCGAGGCCCGGGGCGAGGCCCGGGGCGAGGCGAAGGGCGAGGCGAAGGCCATCGTGCTCGTGCTCACGGAGCGCTTCGGGCAGGTTCCGCAGGAGATCGTGGAGCGCGTTCACGGTCAGCCGGATCTGGCGACGCTTGGCCGGTGGATGGTCCTGGCGTTGCGAGTGGCCAACTTGGCTGAATTCGACCGACAGACCAGCGAGTAGCTTGGTGGTGCCGGCCGATCCAGGGCTTCTCACCGGCCACGGAACGGCCAGTCCACACGCTGATCCTGGCCAGCAGGATCAGCGCTGATGCCCCGCGCTCCCCGAAAGATGGCTGAACTTCGCGCTGCGGCGCGCACGTCCGCGAGGGGTTCGCGCCTCCGATCCGCTCGCCCACCTCGCCCCCCCGCGCCGATGCGCCAGGTCGGCGTCGGCCGCGCGGCCTCAGGGCCGTGTCACCCCCGGTCGAGGGTTAGGCTCTCACCGCCGCCGCGACGGACGAGGACCCGCCCCTGCACCTTCGGGTCGTCGGAAGCGCGGCCAATTCGCATGGCCGGCACGCCGGCAGCTTGGCCGGCCGCGATCGCGTCGTCGGCGCCCGCCTCCGGCAGGACGACGCAGAAGCCCACCCCCATGTTGTAGGTGCGGAACATCTCCAGATCGGCAATCCCGCCGAGCTCCTGCAGCACGCCGAAGATCGCCGGCACGGCGGGCAGCATGTCAATCACAAATCCAATCGAAGGGTGGCTAAAGCGAAGGAGATTCGCAAAACCATCCCCGGTGATGTGGGCAAGTCCCCGGAGCGGCAGGCCGGCGCGCATCATCCCCATCACCGCGTCGACATAGATCCGCGTTGGCTCGAGCAGCTCCTCACCAAGCGTGCGGCCGAACTCTTCGACGCGGTCCCCGTAGCCGATGCCTTTGTCCCGAAAAACCCGGCGCGCCAGGGTCATGCCGTTGCTGTGGATGCCGCTGCTGGCAAGCCCCACGACGACGTCGCCCGATTGGATCGCCGCGCCGTCGACCACTCGCTCCAGCGCGACCGTCCCCAGACCCGTGCCCACCAAGTCGAAGGTGATGTTGCGGTCGCCCGGGTGCAGTAAGTCCGGAACCTGCGCCGTCTCGCCACCAGGAATCGCGACGTGAGCCTGCTCGGCGCCGCGGGCAAGGCCCTCCATGAGCTGCCGCATCACGCCGGGGTCAATGGCGCTCACGGCAAGGTAATCGAGCAGGGTGATGGGCTCCGCGCCGACGCACAGGATGTCGTTGACGTTCATCGCGACGCAGTCGATGCCGATGGAATCGTACCGGCCAAGGGCTTGGGCCACCATGACCTTGGTGCCGACCCCGTCCGTCGAGATGGCCAGCCCCTGACCGCCGACATCCAGCACCGTGGCGAAAAAGCCGTTGGAGAGCGCGATCGAGCCACGGCCCTTTGGGCGGATGCAGGTGGCGGCGAGCCGCCGAATCGCGTCCTGGATGACGGCAGCCTCGCCTTCCGCGTCGACCCCGGCCGACCGATAGGTCAGCGGCTCGAAGTTGCGCTCCACGTGCTCACACCTCCGAGGCTTTTTGCGGCAGCCTGGTCGGCACGATCCGCGGCTGCGGCGATCCGCCGCCGGATTCCGGCCGCGCACGCAGGCTTGCGTGTCCCCTCCGGCCGCCGCACCGCACCACCCACTATAGCAAGGCCGCGGACAAGCATGCGCGCGGACCAAAACATGTCCAGGCGCCGTGGAGCCAAGTGGCGACCACCCGCGATGCTGCCGCATATTGTGTGGCGCCTGGGACTTGCCCCCGGGCGGAGCCGGGACGGGGGGAGTGAGGCGGGAGTGACACCCGCGACGGACGGAGCCGGCACTCGGCCGATGGCTGACCATTCGCTGACGAACGGCAAACGACGCACCGCGTGGCGCTATCGCGACTGCTGCATTGTGCTGAGGCCGGCCACGGACGTGACCAGCGAGTTCGGGCGCCCGGGCGGGGCCATCTGGCTGCGCCGCTACCGCCCCACCGGCTACGAGCTGATCGCCGCCGCCCTGAATCTGCCGCCGCCCCAAGCCTTCGGTGCAGCCTTCGACTCGTACGTGCTGACGGGCACCATCATCCCGCCGCGCCAGATGGAGCAGGTGACCGAGGGCTTCTGGGTCAAGACGCCGCGCTACGAGGCCGTCCCCGTTCCACGGGACGCCACGTTCGAAGTGCGACCGGGCACCGGCTTTGAGCCGGGCCAACCGATCCTCCTCTGCGGCAGCGTTCGGGACTGCAGGCGCTGACGCAGTCGGGTGGGGCGCGGACTCCGGGGTCTGCGAGACCCTGGGGCCCGCGCCGCGATCCACCGAGTCGCGTACGCTGGCCACCGCTCTGCCTGCAGCGCCGTCGCATCCACTGCCATCCGATCTGAATGGAGGCGGTGGTGCGCGCCGACCGATAGACGAAGCGGACCGCGTGGGTCTTCCAGTCGTCGCTGACGTGTCATGGACGAGGTTAGGACGAACGTGATGCTGCCGGCCGACCTCGTGCAGGAAGTCAACCGGGCAGTGGGCAGGCGCCAACGCGGTCGCTTCCTTGCCGACGCGGCTCGTGAGAGGCTGGCGCGCCCGCGGTTCGAAGATGCGGCCCCTCAAGCCTTCGGCTCATGGAGCGACGAAGACCACCCGGACTTAGTGACGGATGACGACATGGCCGCATACCTTTCCCGTCTGCGTGCTTCGACGTCCGGGCGCGTCGCGGGCCGTGTCGATCGTGGCCAGAAGCATCCTGGAGTCGGACGTCAGCATCTGGTATCTGCGGAGAAGGGACAAGGTCCGGCAGTGGGCGGGTTGGCGCCGGGCCGCGCGCATCGACGGGTCAACACCCGGCCGACGCCGGCCGACAACCTCCACGCACCGCTCGTCGACGGCAGTCTCGTCCAACCCCCAGCCGCCCCTGGCGGCCCCGATGAGACGACGGTCGCGCAAGGGTCGTCGCCGTTCGCAACGCGGCGCGCCACGGGCCCGGCGTCAGTGCAGGTCCAACCGCCGCAGGGGCGAGTACCGGTCGTGGAGCGCCTGCAGGTCCGACCCCCAGAGCCTGGCGTAGCGCTTCACCATCTCCAGGTCGGAGTGGCCGAGGATCTGCTGCAGGCTGAGCGGATCGCCCCCGTTCGCGAGGTACATGCGGGCAAACGAGTGGCGCAGCCGGTGCGGCGTGAGCCTTACGCCGGCGGCGGCCCCGTAGCGCTCGAAGTTCTCTTCCACGGTATATCGGTTGATCGGCCGGCCCTGGCGGCTGACGAAGACGAAGTCATGCCGGAGCGCCCCGCGCCGCTCGATGTACCCGTCGAGCGCCGCCGCCGTTCCGGCCGACAGGTAAACAAACCGGACTGCGTGGGTCTTCGACTCCTCGCTGACGTGCACGGCTCGGTGGGGGAGGTCGAGGTCGTCCAGACGAAGCCGCAGGACCTCCCCGAGGCGCAGCCCGGTATCCAGCATCAGCCGCATCATGACGCGATCGCGCATCCCGGCGAAGGTTTCGGCCTTCGGCGCCTGAAGCACACGCACCAGCTCGTCATCGTGCAGGGCCCGTGGCGGCTTATCCGGCACGCGCTGCCGGGGAACCGAGGCCACGGGGTTACCCGGGCACCGGCCCTCGGCAACGGCGAAGGCGAAGAGCTGACTGAGACTCTGCAACTGCAAGTTGATCGTGCGCGGCTGGCGCCCGCTGTTGCGCAGGTGGACGATCGCCGCCACGATGTGGGCGCGTGTGAGGTCGCGGGGGTCGGCCGGCGCGCCGACCCGATCCAGGGCCCGCCGCATGAGGCTGAGGCTCTGCATGTGCAGTTCCAGCGTGCGCTCGCGGTGACCCTTGGCGTCCCGCTGCTCGGCCAGGAAGGCGTTCACCCACTCCTCCCAGAGGGTGGGGGTTCCCTGAGGCTCTGGCACCCCGCCTCCTCCTTCCGATGGGTAGTCCGGGCGGTCGAACGGGTCACGCTCACGCGGACGCCGGTGGCAGACGTCGAGCACGAAGCCGGGCTACGGCAGGTCTCCCATCCCACGGGGCGGGGACATCCATAATCTACCACATCCTCCCTGGTCGTCTCATGCGGCTGAGGACCGCAGCGCTCCGCATCGCTGCGGCGGGACGCTGACGTCGCCCCACGTCTGTCGGCGGGCTCCGGCTGGCTCACGCGGCGGTTGTCGTTCGCGCGGCATCCGTGAACATGCGGAGG
>DAHVAF010000160.1 GCA_027314765.1 Clostridia bacterium
CGGCCCGCTGACGGAGGGGCGCTGCGACGCGCTGCGTGTGCATCATCCCCGCGGCGCCGGCGCCCACCCCGCGCTGACCACCCGCTCACAGAGAGCCGCCATGACGCACGGCGTGGGCATCTCCGCGGCGCCGGTGCGCGCCCCCACGCTGGCTTCCCGCTGACGTGGGGCCGCTACGACCGACTGCGTGTGCATTCCCGCGGCGCAGGGGCGCGCCGCCGCCCTGACCACGCGCTGACGGAGGGGCGCTGCGACGCGCTGCGTGGGCATACGCGAGCGCGGGTGGTCGCCTCCCGCGCTGGCGACCCGCTTGACGTATGGCCGCTACGACCGCCTGCGTACGCGCTATCCCGCCTCCCGGACGACGACCGCGGCCGCGCGGCGCCCCAGACTTGGGGTGAGCCGCGAGGGAGGGCGATCGAGTGGATCCGGATGCGGGCGACACTTCATCTCTTCCCCGTACCGGCCCTGACCCTCCTCGCCGCCGCATGCGGCAACGCGCCCGCGACCCCGGCGGCGGCCTCGTCCACGGCCCAGTCATCCCGGATGGCCCTGGCGGACCAGGCCGCCGCCTGCCTGCGCAGCCACGGCCTCAGCATGCCGGACCCGGCGACGGGCCCGAACGGGCAGCCGAAGTGGGATTTCGGCGCGGTGACCAGCGCTCGGCAGCGCGTGCCGCAGGCGGCGCTCCAGGCCTGCCGATCGCAGCTCGTGGCGGCGCGCGTCCCCGGCGTCGGCGCGAACCCGGCGGCGGCGACCGCGGGCGCGAAATACGCCGCATGCATGCGCCAGCACGGCCTGCCGGGCTTTCCGGACCCCGACCCGACGACCGGCAGCTTCACAGGCAGGTCCACTCTGGAGGGCAACGGCATCGATACCCGGTCGCCGCTAGTCCAGGCGGCCAACACGGCGTGCAAGACGCAGCTGGCGCAGCGGCACGCGGCGATCGGCGCGGGCGGTTGACCCGTAACAGGGGCGTAACCGCCGCTTTCACGCGGGGCAGCGGCGGTTACGCGCTCGTTAAGGGCCCCTTGGTACGATCCGTCCGAGGCCAGCTGCCGGCCGCAGGTGCGGCGGATGACCGCGCCGTTCGAGGGGGCGCCCACGTGTCGCTGCTCAGGCTGGTCCACAATCGTCCGGTTCTGGCGGTCTCAGCCGGGGGGCCCGGGCCGGACCGCCGCCGCCGTGGCGTGATCGCCGTCGGCGCGGCCTGCGTGATCGCGATCGCGGCGGTGGCTGCCTTCCTCACCTCCCGTGGGACGCCCGCACCCCCCGCCGCCGCGGGCCAGGTCGCCACGCAGCGGGTGAGCCAGGGCACGCTGACCTCGCAGGAGCAAGAAAACGGCACCGTCGAGTACGCCCACAGCTACACCGTCACGGCCCCGAGCGCGGGCGTGTACACCGCGCTGCCCCAGGCGGGCCAGGTGGTGAAGCAGGGCCAGTCCCTGTTCCGGATGAGCGGCCAACCCGTGGTTCTGCTCTACGGCGACACCCCCGCCTACCGCACGCTCTTCGCCGGCATGAGCGGGGCGGACGTGGCCGAGCTCAACGCGGACCTTGTGGCGCTCGGCGATGCCTCGCGCGCATCCGTCCCCGCAGGCTCCTACACGTTCACGGCCGCGACGGCCGCTGGACTCAGCCGGCTGCAGGGGGCGCTGGGCCTGCCGGTGACGGGCGACCTGCCGCTCGGGCAGGCCGTCTTCCTGCCCGGCGCGGTGGACGTCTCCTCCGTCACCCCCGGCATCGGGGAGACCGCGGCCACCGGGGCGATGGTGCTGGGCGTCACCTCGACGACCCTCCAGGTGGCCGTGCAGATCGACGCCTCTCAGCAGTCCCTGGTTCACGTGGGCGACGTCGCGTCCATCACGCTCCCGGACGGCAGCATCGCGCCCGGCAAGGTCACCAGGGTGGCGCAGGTGGCAACCACCCCGTCCTCGTCGAGCACATCCGGCTGGCAGCCCAGCACGTCCTCGAGCGTGGAGGTCGACATCGCCCCCGACAAGCCAGCGGTCTTTCAGGGCCTGGACAACGCGGTGCTGGATGTGGCGATCACCACGGCCAGCGTCCAGAGAGCCCTCGCCGTGCCCGTCACGGCGCTGCTGGCCCAGGCCTCCGGCGGCTACGGCGTCGAGGTCGTCCAGCCGGACGGCACCCACAAGCTCGTGCCCGTCCAGCTCGGCATCTTCGACGACGGCGCCGGCCTGGTGCAGGTGACGGGCGCCGGTCTGAAGGCCGGCGAGGAAGTCGTGGTGGCCGGCACATGACACCTGCAGCGGAACTCGGCGGCGGCGGGCACGTCACGCCCGTGCTGGAGCTCGACGGCATCGGCACGACCTACCCGGGAGAGCCGCCCGTGCATGCGCTGCGCGATGTGAGCCTGCGCGTGGATCCGGGGGAGTTCGTGGCGGTGGTCGGGCCTTCCGGGTCCGGGAAGTCGACCCTGCTTCATGTCATGGGCACGCTGGACCGGCCGACGGCGGGGCGCATGCGCCTCACGGGCCTGGACGTCACCGCCCTGTCGGACGAGGAGATCGCCGCCCTGCGCGCGCGCACCATCGGCTTCGTCTTTCAGCAGTTCTTCCTGGACGAGCACATCACGGCGCTGGAGAATTTGGCCAACGGCCTGCTCTACGCCGGGGTGCCGGCCGACGAGCGGCGGCATCGCGCGGCCGATGCGCTGGCCGCGGTCGGCCTGGCCGATCGGGCCACCTTCCTTCCAACGCACATGTCGGGCGGTCAGCGCCAGCGGGTGGCCATCGCCCGCGCCCTGGTGGGCACGCCCGCGCTCGTGCTTGCGGACGAGCCCACCGGCAACCTCGACACCGCCTCCGGCGCCGAGATCCTGGCCCTCCTGCAGGGGCTGAACCGGCGCGGCACGACGATCGTCGTGATCACCCACGACCGTGACCTGGCGGCGGGCATGCCCCGCCGGATCGAGGTCCGGGACGGCCGCGTCGTCGCGGATTCCCGCTCCGGCCCGTTGGCGCCGAGGGCGGCCGTGGCCCCGGTGACGCAGGAGCCCGACACCGCCCGCCTCGCCCCGGCCCGCCTCACCCTCCGCGACCTGGTGCGCATGGCCGCCGCCGGGCTCAACACCCGCCGCCAGCGCGCCGCCATGTCGGCCCTCGGGATCGCCATCGGCGTGGCGGCCACGGTGGCCGTGCTCGGCCTGTCGGCCTCGGCTCAGGCCGGCCTGCTGGCCGAGATCGACCGGCTCGGCACGAACCTGCTCACGGTCGCCAACGGCACCAACTTCCTCGGCCAGGCGGGGGAGATGCCCACCGCCGCGCCGGACATGATCGCGCGCCTCGGTGGCACCGAGCAGGTGGCGTACACGGGCCAGCTGAGCGCCAGTGCTTACCGCAACCCCCTCGTGCCGAGCGGCGACACGGGCGGGCTGACGGTTCGAGCGGCCAGTGTGGACCTGCTGCCCGTCATCGGCACGACGGTGGCGAAGGGGAGCTACCTCAACGCGGCCACCGCCACGCTGCCTGTCGCGGTGCTGGGCGCGGCCGCGGCCACTCAGCTCGGCATCGATCAGGTCACGCCGGGCGAGCGCATCTGGGTCGGCGGGCAGTGGTTCTACCTGGCCGGCATCCTGGCGCCCGCACCGCTGGCGCCCGAGATCGACACATCCGTGCTGATCGGCTTCCCAGCCGCCGCCAGCTATCTCGATTTCGACAGCCACCCGAGCACGGTGTACGTGCGGGCGAACAACAGCCAGGTGGCGGCGGTGGATAGCCTGCTCGGCCAGCAGGCCGACCCGGAGGACCCGAGCCAGGTGTCGGTCAGCCAGCCGTCCAAGGCGCTGGTGGCCCGGGCCCAGGCCAAGGGCGCCTTCACCGGGCTGTTTGTGGCCCTGGCCGCCGTGGCCCTTCTGGTCGGCGGTATCGGCGTCGCCAACATCATGGTGATCTCCGTGCTTGAGCGCCGGGGCGAGATCGGCCTGCGGCGGGCCCTCGGCGCCACCCGCACCCAGATCCGCGTGCAGTTCCTCTCCGAGGCCATGCTGCTGGCCGGTCTCGGGGGCCTGGCCGGCATCGCGGCCGGCGTGCTTGCCACCGCCGTCTATGCCATCACGCAGGGCTGGTCCATCGTCGTGCCGCCGCTGGCGTGGGCCGGCGGCCTTGCCGCGGCCCTGGCGATCGGCGCCATATCCGGACTTGTGCCCGCGCAGCGCGCCGCCGCGCTGTCGCCCACCGAAGCCCTGCGGACGGTCTGAGTGCGACGGGGATCCCGTACCGGGACCCCGTCGGAGGAGTCGATGGAAAGTGAAGCCTCTCGCTGGCCTCTTCGCCCTTCGTCCTGGCCGGCGCCGCTGGCTGGCGGGCGGCCTGGCCGTCGTCCTGGTGGGCGGTGCGGTCGCCCTCGCGAGCCGCCGCCCACGGCCGACCGCGCCTCCGGATCCGCCGGCCGCGGCCGACGCCGCGACCCCGACGGCCACGCCAGCCTTGGCCACAGGCACGGCGGCGGGCCAGACCCAGTCTGGCTCGCCACCGCCAGCCCGCGATCCGGCGACACCCACAGCCTCCGCCACTGCCGCCCCACCCCCGAAGACGGTGGACGTCACGGGCACCATCGAGCCGGTTCGGGACGAGGGCGTGAGCTTCGCGGTCTCCGGCACGGTCGCCGAGATCGACGTCCAGCCCGGGGAGCACGTGGCGGCCGGCACGGTGCTGGCCCGCCTCGACGCATCGACCCTGCGGACCCAGCTCCAGCAGGCGCAGGCGTCCGTCGCCCAGGCCCAGGCCGCTCTGGCTGGTAACCAGGCCAAGGTGAGGAACGACCAGCTGGCGGTCCAGCAGGCACAGGACACGCTGAACCAGGACCAGGCCGACCTGGCGACGGCGGAGGCCGCCGAGAGCCTGGGCGCGCCGGTGGGCGGCGTGGTGGAGAGCGTCTCGGCGACCGTCGGCCAGAGCCTTACCGCCGGCCAGACGGTTCTGACCATCGTGCCTCCGGGCGCGCCGGTGGAGATCCACACCCAGGTGGCCCAGCAGTCCGACCAGGCCGTACAGGTCGGTGAGTACGCGTCGGCGAACATCCCGGCCGCCAGCCAAACGGTGGCCGGCCGCGTGACGGCCGTCGGCACGGGCACGCCGGCCACGGGCTCGGCGAGCGGCGGCCCGCCCCCCGCCGGCAGCAGCGGCGAGGGGACCCTCGAGGTGACGATCACGGTCCAAAGTCCCCCGGCCAGCCTGCGCGACGGGATGACCGCGATCGCCAACATCGACACCGGCGGCACGGGTGGTGCGCCGCCCGTGATCCAGGCCCAGGGCAGTGTCCAGTACGCCAGCGAGTGGGACGTCACGGCCCCGCAGGGAGGCACGGTCGCCCAGCTGCTGGTGCAGCCCGGCGCGACCGTCAGCCAGGGTGAGATGCTGGCCCAGCTCAGCGGGCCAAGCCTCGACAGTGCGGTGCAGCGGGCGGAGCAAACCGTGCAGCAGGGCCGGGACGCCCTGGCCCAGGCCCGGGCCACGGCTCAGACGGATGGCACCGCCCAGGCCGCCGCCGACCAGGCGAGCCTGGCCAGCGCCCGGGCGGCGGAGCAGGAAGCGGCCGCCAACCTCCAGGCCGCCACCCTCACCGCGCCCTTTTCAGGCACCATCGGACCCGTGAGTCTAAGCCTCGGCGAGGCGGTCAGCGCGGGCGGCGGATCGGCGGCCACCACGGGGTCCGGCGCCGGAGGCGGCAGCATCGAGCTCATCGGCGAAGCCGGCTTCGAGGTCGACGTCAGCGTGCCCGACACGCAGATCGGGCAGGTGCACGTGGGCGAGAAGGCCTGGGTGACGCCTGCCAGCGGGGCGCAGCCCCTGCAGGCCACCGTGTCGCAGTTCACGCCGCAGGCCAGCGGCGCCACCGGCTCCGCGCCGCCGGCGTTTCCCGTGACCCTGCTGATCCGCGGCGGGCAGGGCCAGGTCCTGGCGGGCGAGACGGCGGAGGTGGCGATCCAGCCCGGTGCCTGAGGCCGCGCGTGCCGGCCGGCCCCGACGGATGGTCCGAGGGTGCCTTGGGTGCGAGGCTACTCCCGCGCCCGCCCGCCGCGGACGGCGGCCTCCACCGCGGGTGCCTCGCTGACCTCGCGGAATTGGAGCTGCGGGTTCTCGCGCGCGAAGAAGTCGAGGTCGCGGTCGCTTCCGAAGAGGACGACCGGCCGCCCGAGGTGGTCCTCGCAGCGCATGGTGCCCCACCCCTGGAAGCGGGCCACCTCGTCCTCGGGACCGTCCAGCCAGCGCGCCACCGCATACGGCAACGGATCGAGCTGCGTGTCCACCCCGTACTCCGCCTTCAGGCGGAACTGCACCACGTCGAACTGCAGGCGGCCGACCGCGGCGAGCACGGGGTCGCGGCGCCCGCCCGCCGCCCCGTAGAGCACCTGCGTCGCGCCCTCCAGCTGCAGCTGATCGATGCCCTTGCGAAAGGCCTTGTGCTTGCTCACGTCGGTCCCGCGCAGCACGGCGAAGTGCTCCGGCTGAAAGCGCGGCATGGAGACCGCATCGGGCGGCGCGCCCACGTACAGCGTGTCGCCGATGGCCAGAAAGCCCGGGTTGGGCAGCCCCACGATGTCGCCGGCGCACCCCGAGTCCACCGTCTCCCGCTCGCTGGCGAACAGGGCGCTGGCGTGCCCGAGGCGGATGCGCCGGCCGGTCGGCCCGTGCGTCACCGCCGTGTCCCGCAGAAAGCCCCCCCGCGTCACCCGCAGAAACGCCACGCTGTCGCGGTGCAGCGGGTTCATGTTCGACTGGATCTTGAACACGAAGGCCGCGAAGTCGGCGTCAGGGCTGTCCACGGCCCCCGGCGCCGGCGCCAGCTGCACGAAGCGGTCGAGGAACAGGTCGACCCCGAAGTTGGTCAGCGCGCTGCCGAAGAAGACCGGCGTCTGCGTCCCCGCGGCGAAGCGCGCCAGATCCAGCCGGGACTCGACCCCGTCGAGCAGGGCCACATCGTCCCGCAGCTGCGCCGCCGCCTCCGCCCCCAGGAGCGCGTCCAGGGCCGCCTCCTCCAGCGCCGCCACGCGCACCGCCGCCTGCCGCGCCCCGTGCTCGCTGCGCTCGTAGCGGTGCACGCTGCGCGATCCGCGGTCGTAGACCCCCTGAAAGCCCGGCCCGTCGCCGATGGGCCAGTTGACGGGCGTCGCCTCGATGCCCAGCGCGTCCTCGATGACGCTGAGGAGCTCCAGGGGCGTCATGGCGGGCCGGTCCATCTTGTTGACGAACGTCAGGATCGGCACCCCGCGGTCGCGGCAGACCTCGAACAGCTTGCGGGTTTGCGCCTCGACGCCGCGTGCGGCGTCGAGGACCATCACGGCGCTGTCGGCGGCCTGGAGGGTGCGGGAGGTGTCCTCGCTGAAGTCGGCATGGCCGGGGGTGTCGAGGAGGTTGCAGCGGCAGCCCCCATACTCGAAGGCCAGCACCGTCGAGGTGATGGAGATGCCGCGCTGCTGTTCCATCGCCATCCAGTCGCTGATGGTGGACCGCTGGTTGCGGCGCGCGCGCACCGAGCCGGCCAGCTGCACCGAGCCGCTGTAAAGCAGCAGCTTCTCGGTCAGCGTCGTCTTGCCGGCGTCCGGGTGCGAGATGATGGCGAACGTGCGGCGCCGCCCGATCTCGTCCTGCAGGGAGCTCACTTCCAGTGCCACCTCAATCTCCTCAGA
>DAHVAF010000167.1 GCA_027314765.1 Clostridia bacterium
CTCGGGCAGGTGGTGCGGGCCTCCGTGCACTACTTCAACAGCGAGGACGAGATCGCGCGCTTCGCCGCCATGATCATGGTAAGCGCAGGTCCGCCCGCGCGCACACGGAGTTTAAGAGGGGGTGGGGTCGAGATGCACGTCGTGGGCGACCGCTGGCAGCCCGCGCCGACCACGTTCGCCGAGGACATGCCGTCGCTCTGGGGCGCCTGGGGCTGCGACTCCGAGGTCGGGCCCCTGCGCGACGTGCTGATGCACCGCCCGGGACCCGAGCTCGACCTGGTGACGCCCGCGACCTTCCACGACCACCTCTTCGACGCGCCCGTCGACCCCGGCCGCTTCCGCGACCAGTTCGACGCCCTCGCCGACGCCTACCGCGCCCACGGGGTGCGGGTGCACCTCGTGCAGGGCCAGCGCGCGGACCGGCCCAACGCCGTCTACATGCGCGACCTGATGACGATGACCCCCGAGGGCGCAATCCTCGCCCGGCCGGCCACGGTCCAGCGCCGCGGCGAGGAGCGGGCCGTGGCCGCCACCCTGCTGCGGCTGGGCGTCCCCGTCATCAAGACCGTGAACGGCGCCGGCACCTTCGAGGGCTCCAACGTGGTCTGGCTCGACCGCCGCACATGCCTGCTCGGCACCTCCAGCCGCACCAACGCCGACGGGGCCGCGCAGGTGGAGGCCGAGCTGCGCCACCTCGGGGTCGAGCACACCCTGCGGGTCGAGGTCCCCTACGGCCAGATCCATGTGGACGGCTACATCAGCCCGTTCGACCGCCGCCGCCTCGTCGTCTCGCCCTGGCTGATCACCTGGGACCTGCGCCAGCGTCTGCTGGGCCTCGGCTTCGAGCTGGTCGACGCCACGAACCTGGACGAGGTCCGCCGCCTCGGCACCAACTTCGTGACGCTGCGCCCCGGCCTGGTGCTGATGGCCGCCGGCTTCCCGGAGAGCCGCGCGCTGCTGGAGGCCCACGGCGTCGAGGTGGTCCCCGTGGAGATCGGCGAGATCCTGCGCGGCGGCGGGGGGATCCACTGCATGACGGCGTTTCTGCGCCGCGAGCCTGAAGACGGAAAGGGGCGATGACCCGTGGTCGCGCTGATCGTGCTGTATAAGCAGGGCGAGCCGTTCGACATGGACTACTACACGAGCCGCCACATGCCGCTGGTCGACCGGGTGCTGAAGCCGCTCGGCATGATCCGGGCGGAGGTGCACCGCGAGATCGTCCACATGGACCGCTCGCCCGCCGCGCACCAGGTCACGGCCGCCCTGTACTTCGAGTCCGGGGAGGCGCTGCGCGCGGCCCTCCGGAATCCCGCCACCGCGGAGGTGACGGGCGACGTGAAGAACTTCTACGCCGAGCAGCCCGAGTTCCGCGTCGCCCAGGTCCTTTAGGGCGCTGCTGGGCCGTTGTGAGCGGCCGCGCGTACGCGCGGCCGCACCAAATCGCGCGCTTCAGCGGTACCCCAGCGAGGTGCGCCAGTCCGCGTCCTTCGGGAGCATGGTGTTGCGGGCGCGGATGGCCGGGTAGTCCACGCCGGGCGGCGGGCCGGCGGGGGAGCGGGCCAGGCGCAGCAGCTCGTGGCGGATGCGCAGGATCAGGGCGTCGCTGCTGCCGAGATACTCCTTGCTGCGGTCCACGATGGGGCCCATGCTCTCCTCGACGACGAAGTCCTCGTAGATGATACCGGGCATGCCCGTCCAGTGGCCCGTCAGCTTGGCGCGGTCCTGCAGCCAGCGGTTTTCGAAGGTGCCCTGCGGCTGGTAGAAGTTGTTGGGGTCGCCGGGGTAGCGGCGGTCGTGCTGGGCCATGTAGTCGGCGATGGGGCCCTGCGAGCGGTAGAAGATGTACCACTGCGCGGTGTGCTCGTCGTCCACGGGCATCGGGAAGATGACGTTGCGCGGGTCCTCGAACGGGATGAAGCAGTAGAAGGGGAGCATGTACTCGGTCACGCGCACGTTCGTGGTGCCGTCGGCGTGGCTGCGGAGGGCGGCGGCGCGGACCCCGTAGTGCGTGACGTCCGTGTCGTAGACGGGGGCCGAGTCGGCCTCAAAGCTCGACCACTCCCTGCTGCGCTGCGCCACCCACGATTTGTGGAGGACGCTGGCGTGGCTGCTGTCGATGGTGGCCTCGACGCCCTGGAGCCAGTTGCAGTGGGTGTAGCCGACGCGGGCGAAGACCTGCGCGTCGGGCAGGTGGTTGAACTCGAAGTCCGGGAAGGGCGGGGGGCTGCCCTCGCCCAGGTAGGCCCAGACCACCGTGCCGGCCTCGCGGACGGGGTGGGAGCGCAGGGGGACCTTGGGGCAGAAGGCGGCACGGCGGTCGGGCGGCTCGGTCGGCGCGTCCACCGTGCGGCCGGAGACGTCGAACTTCCAGCCGTGGAAGATGCACGTGAGGGCGTCGTCCTCGTTGCGGGCGAGGAGGAGCGAGGCGCCGCGGTGCGGGCAGGCCTCGTCGAAGAGCCCCACGCGGCCGTCGGTGGCGCGGAAGGCCACATAGTTCTGGCCGCAGAGGCGGACGCGCACCGGGTCGCCGCCGGGTTGCAGCGCCTCCGCGCGGCAGGCGATCATCCAGAAGCGCTTCAGGGCTTGGCCCATGGGCGCGCCGCCCTCCACGCGGGTCAGCAGTTCGTTGTCCTCGCGGCTCAGCACAGGCCCCACCTCGGCCCGGGCCTTTCGGGGAGGGGGAGCCCGCTCCCTGCCGCGGTGTGCCGGCCGGGGGAATCGCGGTGGCGGTGTCCTCGCCGCCAGGGCGTGCGCGCCAAGGCCGCTCGGCGCCGGCCACGGATGCTCCGGCGTGATCCGCGGCGACACCGATGCGGTCAGGATCCGCGGGATGCTCGGGCGGGCAGTGGAGACGGTCGGGCCAAAGGGCGGCCAACGGGCAGTGGCGAGGCGAGCGATCACGCAGCTTCTTCTCACGTCCGCTGGCATCACGAACGCCAGCATCCACCACGCGCCGGTCGACCTCCCGGGCCAACCGATTGCCGGGGCCAGCGCCCTCTGCGTTCCCACCGCCGTGTACGCGATACCCGGCGGTGCTGACCATGCATGGCGCTCCATCAGCGGACGCGAACCCCGCTGCCCCGTGTGCGAGTTGGGCCGGAAGCCGCTGGGGGAGCTCGAGCTCGCCGCGCTGCGGAGCATCAACAGAGCCCATGGGGTCCCCGTGGTTCAGGAGACGGACGTCCTGCTGGTGAACGGCGGCGATACCCTCTATCCGGGGTACCGGATGCGGCAGTCCGGACTGGCGGACCTGTGGCCGCCGCTGCGCCAGCTGGTCCATGTGGGACCGAGCGCCGGCAGCCTGGGGATGACCCCCAGGATCGGGGCGGACTTCGTTCGCGGGCAGCCGCCCACCGGCGAGGATGAAGCGCTGGGGAGGGTCGGGTTCTCGATTTTTCCGCACCTGGATCACGAGAGCATGCCGGACCATTGCATGGCCGCCGCAGAAGGGTGGGCCGCCAGAATGCGGGTGCCGGGGTCCGCGATCGACGGTCAGACCGCCGTCAGGGTGACCGATGGTGCCGTGGAGGTCGTCTCCGAAGGGCACTGGCGGCTGTTGCCCCCCTGATACGGGGGGCGGCCGGACCCGCTCGGCGGAGCCGCGGCCGAGGTCCGGGCACTTCCGCCCCACGGCCTCGCCGTCGGCTGTGACGGCG
>DAHVAF010000168.1 GCA_027314765.1 Clostridia bacterium
GGCCGTAGGGGCCGCCCGCCGCGCCCGCCGGCACCGGGCGCACGGTCACGACGCCCCGTGGGATGGTGGAGACGCCGGGCGAGTACGAGCCGCCCCAGTCCCCCGTCTGGCCCGGCAGCGGCGTCATCAGCACCTCCGCCGCCACACCGCCGCCGCCGGACGGGTTGCTCAGCGTGAAGGCGTAGGCCGCGTACGCCGCGCCGTAGGACGACGGGTCGGGCAGCATATTGCCGACGACATCGAGGCTCTCGAAGCCCTCGGCGCCGTTGATCACGTGCGTGGCCTCTCCGTACGGGTGGAGGTCGGAGGTCCGCGTCGCGAGGGCGACGGAGCAGGTGGTGACGTGAGGCGGCGGCACGGTCGGGGGTGGCGTGGTGGGAGCGCCCTCCGGCCAGGCGATGCCGAGCGGCTGCGGCGCGGGCTCCAGGTTGTTCAGCCCGAGCTGGCGGAAGGTGCTCGGCCCCACGACCCCGTCGGCCGAGATCTTGCGCGCCGTCTGGAACGCGACCACCGCGGCCCGGGTGGTGGCATCGTAAAAGCCCGTGTAGCGCCCGGCGTAGTACCCGAGCTGAGCGAGCAGCACCTGGATGAAGACCACGTCGTACCCGTTGCGCCCCGTCATCAGGGCGCGGCCGCCCGCCGCGGTGTAGATCCAGGTGGCGTCGTAGAACCCGGTCCCGGCCGTCGCGTTCTCGGCGAGGCCCGTGTCGCCGTTGCCGATGGCATCGCTCTTGAAGGCGAGGACGGCCCGCCCGGTGGCTGCCTCGAACGCGCCGTCCGCCGCGTGGCCGATGAGGGTCGCGTACCGGTAGAGGTTGAGCCGGTTCTGCAGGACGGTGACGTCGCCGCCGCCCTCGCCCTCGCTCAGCTCGCGCGATCCGTACGCCGGACCGCCGTACGTCGTGTAGGCGCCGACGCCCTGCCCGAGCAGGAAGAACGTGCTCGGCCCCACGATCCCGTCCGAGGGCATGGCGAAGTAGGATTGGATGGCGCGGACCGCCGTCCGCGTGGCGGGCTCGAAGGTTCCCGTGATGGCGATCGCCACGCCGATCGGGCCCGCGGCCGGGTTCATCGTCGCCGCCATGAGGTTGTAGATCGTCTGCAGCACGGCCACGTCGCTGCCGCGGCTGCCCAGCGAGAGCGAGCGGCTGCCAAAGGGGTGGAAGGGCGGGAACGTGGTCTCAAACAGCGCCACTGGGGGATGCCACCTCCCGGCGTAGCCTATGGGCCGCCGGGGGAGGGCGTGCCAAGCCGCACAGGCGGCAGGACCGCCGCCAAGATTGGCCAACCCATATTTCCGCAGACAAGGGGGCTAGGGAACGTGCGCGGACCATTTCAGAACGAGCCCGAGGTGGATTTCCGCCGGCCCGAGAACCGCGAGGCCATGCAGCAGGCCCTGAAGCGGGTCGAGGGCGAGCTGGGGCGGCGCTACCCGCTGGTGATCGGCGGCGAGCGCCGCGAGACGGGGGCCTGGATCGCCTCGATCAATCCCGGCCGGCCCTCGCAGGTGGTGGGCGAGGTGGCCCGGGCCCGCACGCAGGACGCATCGGATGCGATCGCGGCGGCTTCCGCCGCCTATTCCCGCTGGAAGCGCATGTCCGCGGATGGGCGGGCCTCCGTTCTCTTCCGGCTGGCGGCGATGCTGCGCCGCCGCCGGCTGGAGCTCGACGCCTGGATGGTCCACGAGCTGGACAAGCAGTGGGACGAGGCCGACGGCGAGGTCGCCGAGGCCGTGGACATGATGGAGTGGTACGGCCGCCAGGCGCTGCGCCTTGCCGGCCCGGCCGACCTGGCCCACGTCCCGGGCGAGGCCAATGCCTACTACTACCAGCCCATCGGCGTCGGGATCATCATCCCGCCCTGGAACTTCCCCTGCTCCATCCTGACGGGGATGACCATGGCGCCCGTGGCGGCCGGCAACGCCGTGATCGTCAAGCCGGCCAGCAACACGCCCGTCATCGCCTACAAGCTGTTCGAGATGATGGAGGAGGCCGGCGTGCCGGCCGGGGTCGTCAACTACCTGCCGGGCGGCGGCGGCGAGATCGGCGACTTCCTGGTCGAGCACCCGCAGACGCGCTTCATCGCCTTCACGGGCAGCAAGTCGGTCGGCGTGCGCATCAATGAGCGCGCGGCCAAGCTGCAGCCGGGCCAGCGCTGGCTGAAGCGCGTCACGGCCGAGATGGGCGGCAAGGACGCCATCATCGTGGACGGATCCGCCGATCTGGACGCCGCCGCCGAGGGCATCGTCGTCTCCGCGTTCGGCTTCTCCGGCCAGAAGTGCTCGGCGTGCTCGCGGGCCATCGTCTGCGCGCCCGTCTACGACGCCGTGCTGGAGCGGGTGGTGGAGCGCACGCGCGCCACGGTGAAGGTCGGCCGCGGGACGGACGGCAACGCCACGGTCGGCGCCGTGGTCGACGCCAAACAGTTCGAGTCCATCCTCGGCTACATCGAGACGGGCAAGAAGGAGGCGCGGCTGGTGCTGGGCGGCCGCCGGGCCGAGGGCTTCGGCGACGGCTACTACATCGAGCCCACCATCTTCGCGGATGTGCCGCCGACGTCCAGGATCGGCTGCGAGGAGATCTTCGGGCCAGTCCTCTCCGTCATCAGGGCACGCGACTTCGACGAGGCTCTGGAGATCGCCAACGCCTCCGAGTACGGCCTCACCGGATCTGTGTACTCGCGCGATCGCGCGCGCCTAGAGCGCGCGCGGCACGAATTCGACGTCGGAAACCTGTACCTCAACCGTAAGTGCACGGGGGCGCTGATGGGCGTGCACCCCTTCGGCGGCATCAAGCTGAGCGGCACCAACACGAAGGGCGGCGGGCCCGACTACCTCCTCAGCTTCCTGGAGGCCAAGGCGGTGGGGGAGCGCCTGTGACCCGGCTGCGGGACGCGGGCCTGCGGCCCGAGTCCCTGCACCCGGCGGGGCGGGGGAACGCCATCACCGACGTGCAGGGGGTCGCCGTCGGACATGCGGCCGTGGGCGGGGAGGCGCGCACGGGGGTGACTGTGGTCGTACCGCGGGCCGGCGCGCCGGCCTGCGACCCCGTTCCGGCCGCCGTCTGGGCTTTGAACGGGGCGGGGGAGTGCACGGGCAGCATCCTGATCAACGAGTGGGGGATCCTGGAGACGCCGATCTTCCTCACGGGCACGCCGAGCGTTGGGCGCGTCTACGATGCGGCCCTCGACTGGCTGATGGCGCGCAGCGAGCGACTGGCGGCCGGGCAGGACTGGGCGATCCCCTGCGTCGCCGAGTGCTTCGACGGCTGGCTCAACGATGCCCGACGGTACCGCGCGGGCGCGGCGGAGGTGGCGGCGGCCCTGGCGGCGGCGGCCGGCGGGCCGGTGGCGGAAGGCGGCGTCGGCGGCGGGCGCGGGATGATCGCCTTCGACTTCAAGGGCGGCATCGGCACGGCCTCGCGCCTCGCCACGGGTACGCCCTGGCGGGTCGGCGCGCTGCTCAACTGCAACCACGGCGCCCGCAACGAGCTCACCATCGCCGGCGTGCGCGTGGGCGGCGCCTTGGCCGACGTGCCGGCTTCGCGGGAGGGGCCAGGGGACGGCTCCGTCATCACCGTGCTCGCCACCGATGCGCCGCTGCGCCACGACGGGCTCGTGCGCCTCTGCAAGCGCGGGGCGCTGGGCCTGGGGCGGGCCGGATCGGCGGCGCACCACGGCAGCGGCGACATTCTCATCGCCTTTGCGACGGGAGCGGGCGCCGGGAGCGCGGCCCCGTCGCCCCAGGAGCTCGGTCCCCTCTTTCAGGCGGCGGCGGAGGCCGTGGAGGAGGCCGTGTGGAACGCCGTATGGGCCGGTGAGGATAAGACCGGCCAGCAGGGCCGCTTCGTGCCCGGGCTGCCGCGCCAGGCGGTGCTCGACCTCCTGCGGGCGCGCCGGCCGGACCTCTTCGCGCCCGCCTGACGCGGGTGGAGTCCGTCACCGGCTTCGCCGCCTACGGGCTCCTCTACCTCAGCGTCATCACCGGCATCGGGCTGTCGTCGCCCCGGGGCCGGCGGCGGCTGGTGCGCATGCGTCTGGGCGGCAGCCACGAGGCCCTGTCCCTGGCGGGGCTCGCCGTGGCCTGCCTGCACGCGCTCGACGGGCTGCCGCGGCTGCGGCTGGCGTGGCTGCTGCCGCCGTTTGCGCCGAGCCCCGGTCTCGCCTATGGCGCCGCGGCCCTGGACGCGCTGGTCATTGCGACCGTGACCTTCTACCTCCGCCGGCGCATCGGCTCGCCCCTCTGGCGGTGGCTGCACGCCGTGGCTTACCTGGGCTTTGCGTTCGCCGCCGTCCACGGGCTGGTGATTGGGGCCAACGCGTGGGCCAGCAGCGTGCAGGCCGTGTACGCGGCGACGCTGGGCACGGCGGGCGCTCTGGCCATCCTGCGCGTCGTCGAGGCCCTGCGCCAGCGCGGACGGCGGCTTGGCGCCAGATCTTCCGCGTAGCGCGGCGCACGTGTTCGGAAGGAATCGCGGCGGGCGCACGCCAACGCTTGCCGCCAAGGGGGTCGATTATGAGCACGCTGCCCCAGGCCTACGCCAAGCTCCGCTGGCGGAACATCGGGCCGCACCGCGGCGGGCGCGTCTCCGCTGTGGCCGGCGATCCGAGCCGGCCGCTCGTCTTCTACTTCGGCGGGTGTGCCGGCGGCGTCTGGAAGACCGAGGACGCCGGCATCACCTGGCTCAACGTGTCCGATGGGTATTTCGAGGGCTCATCGGTCGGCGACCTGGCCGTGGCGGCCTCCGATCCCAACGTCGTGTATGCGGCGATGGGCGAGGCGCACATCCGCGGCAACGTCGCGAGCGGCAACGGGGTCTACCGCTCGACGGATGGCGGCCGCAGCTGGAGCCATCTGGGGCTTCAGGACACGCGCCACATCGGCCGCGTCCGCGTGCATCCGCAGGATCCGGATCTGGTCTACGTGGCCGCGCTCGGGCACGCCTTCGGGCCGAACGCCGAGCGGGGCGTCTTCCGTTCGCGCAACGGCGGCCGCAGCTGGGAGAAGGTCCTCTACCGCAGCGAGGACGCCGGGGCCATCGACCTCGCCATGGACGTCACGAACCCGCGCATTTTGTACGCGGCCTTCTGGGAGGCGCGGCGCGGGCCGCACTTCTTGACCAGCGGCGGGCCTGGCAGCGGGCTCTTCAAGTCGACGGACGGGGGCGACACCTGGGCGGAGATCTCGGATCACCCCGGCCTGCCCAAGGGCGTCAGGGGCAAGATCGGCGTCGCCGTCTCGCCGGCCCGCCCGACGCGGGTCTGGGCGCTGGTCGAGGCCGAGGAGGGCGGGCTCTTCCGCTCCGACGACGCCGGCGCCACCTGGAAGCTCATCAACGGCTCGGCGGACCTGCGCGGGCGGCCCTTCTATTACAGCCACGTCTTCGCCGACCCGCGGGACGCCGAGCGCCTGTACGTGCTGAACTTCAACATGTGGAAGTCGACGAACGGCGGGACCTCGTTCACGCGAATTCACGAGCCGCACGGGGACAACCATGCCCTCTGGATCGACCCCGCCAATCCCAACCGCATGATCGAGGGCAACGACGGCGGTGCCTGCGTGACGATGAACGGCGGCCGCACGTGGTCGTCGATCTACAACCAGCCGACGGCGCAGTTCTACCACGTCACGACGGACACGCGGTACCCGTACCGCGTCTACGGCGCCCAGCAGGACAACATGACGATCACGGTGCCGAGCCGCTCGGACAACAGCGGCATCGGCCACCGCGAGTACTACGACGTGGGCGGCGCCGAGAGCGGCTACATCCAGGTGCGCTCGGACAACCCCGACATCGTCTACGCCGGCAGCTCCGGCGGCGGTGAGGGCGGGCGGCTGACGCGCTACGACCACCGGCTGCGCCAGCGGCGCGATGTCACGGCCTGGCCGCAGAAGACGGCCGGGCTCGCGTCCGAGGACTACACCTACCGCTGGCAGTGGACCTCGCCGATCCACCTCAGCCCCCACGACCCCAACATCCTGTACTCATGCGCCAACCGGGCCTTCCGCTCCACGGACGAAGGCTCGAGCTGGGAGCTGATCAGCCCCGACCTCACGCGCAACGACCCGAGCAAGCTCGGGCCGTCCGGCGGTCCGATCACCAAGGACCACACCGGCGTCGAGGTGTATGGCACCATCTTCGCCTTCGAGGAGTCGCCCGCGCAGCGCGGGGTGCTCTGGGCCGGCTCGGACGACGGCCTCGTGCACGTCAGCCGGGACGACGGCAAGACCTGGGACCATGTGACGCCGCCGGCCTCCCTGCTGCCCGAGTGGGCCCTGATCAGCATCATCGCCCCGTCACCGCACGACGCCGCGACGGCCTACGTGGCGGCGACGCGGTACAAGCTGGACGACAACACGCCGTACCTGCTGAAGACCGCGGACTACGGCAAGAGCTGGAAGCTGATCACGGGGGGCATCCCGGCCGGGGACTTCACGCGGGCGATCCGCGAGGATCCCGTCAAGAAGGGCCTGCTGTTCTGCGGCACCGAGTCGGGGGTCTACGTCAGCTTCGACGACGGCGGGGCCTGGCACCGGCTGAACCTCAACCTGCCGGTGGTGCCGATCCACGACCTCGTCATCAAGGATGACGACCTGGTGGTCGCCACGCACGGCCGCAGCTTCTGGATCCTGGACGATATGACGCCCCTGCGCCAGGCGGCCAAGGACGGCGAGCCGACGCTGTTCGCGCCCAAGCGTGTCGTGCGCTTCCGCCTGTCCGGCGGGATGTTCCTCGGCAAGGACGTCGTGATCGACGGCCCCACCATCGTGATGGACTTCCCGGCCGGCGACTCGTACTACATCGTCAAGAAGCCGGAGCACGGCGAGCCGGCGGAGTTCGCCGACGTGGGGCAGAACCCGCCGGACGGCATGGTGCTCAACTCCCTGCTGCCGGCCGCCGCGGAGGATGCCACGCTGACGATCAGGACGGCGTCCGGCGCGGTGGTTCGCACCTTCACGACCAAGGACAAGGACAACCCGCTGCCGGCGGCGGCGGGCCCCAACCGCTTCATCTGGAACCTCCAGTACGAGGCCGCCAAGAAGATCGAGGACGACGACGACGACGGCTGGGGCGACCCGGGCGGGCCGCTGGCCGTGCCCGGCGAGTACCGCGCCGAGCTGACCGCGGGCGGCAAGACCGCGACCCAGGCCTTCCAGATCGTCAAGGATCCCCGCGTGAGCGCAGGCCAGACGGACCTGGAGGCGCAGCGGGACTTCGGGCTCGAGGTCGTCGCCAAGATGAATAAGGTGCGCGAGATCGTCGGCAGGAGCCGCCGGGCCGCGGCCTCGGCGGACGAGTGGGTCGCGCGGACCAAGGACCACCCCAAGGCCGCCGAGGTGGCGGAGCGGGCGGCGGCCCTGAAGAAGGCGCTGACCGACATCGAGGGCGAGCTGGCGCGGCCCAAGCCGCCGAAGGGCGCCCGCCCCATCGGCAGCAAGCCGCGGATCGACAACCAGCTGAGCCACCTGCTGATGGTCTCGGGCACCGCCGAGGCCGCACCCACCAAGCAGACCCGGGACCTGTACGCCGAGACGGCCGCCAAGGCCGACGCGCTCTGCACGCGGCTCGAGGATGCGATCCGCGGCGAGGCGCATGCCTTCGAGGGCTTCTTGCGCGAGGCGGAGATCCCGGCCATCGGCTGAGGCGCACTTCCGCCCCTTCGGACCAGCCCCCGCTTCGGCGGAGGGCTGGTCCCATTTTTTGTCACACCCTGCGGCGGTGGCCCGTAGCATGGGCAGGACAAGGGACGTCCACCGAAGGAGGGGGCCTTGCGAGTGTCCGACAAACCCATTGTCCCGGGTCCGTGCGATGATTGTTGTCCACCGCCGACGGAGATCGACTGCATCCAGGTCAACAAGGTCTACGACTTTTGCTTCGAGGCCGACACCAACACCAACGTCTGCACGCCCATCCCCAGTTCCTGCGGGACCCTGCCCGTCGGGACCGTGGCGACGGGCACGGTCAGCGGCGTCAGCTGCACGGTGGTCGGCACGACGCCCATTCTCGGCCCGACGGGCCAGCCGACCGGCTTCGCCGACGTCACCCTGCTCGTCACGGTCACGATCAGCTACACGCTGACCAGCCAGGGCATGACGATCTGCACCTTTACCGGCAGCTTCAGCTTCATGAAGACGATCGTGCTCTGCGCCCCGGCCGGGACGAGCATCGACTGCAGCACGCCCTCAAGCACCGTCAGCCCCGTGGCGATCCTCAGCGGCCAGGTCTGCGCCACGGTCACCGTCTGCCTGCTGGTGTCCTCGGTGGCCATGGTGAACCTGCTGGTGCCGAGCTACGGTTTCTGCACGCCGGCGCCCTGCGTGGTGTCGCCGAGCCCGCCCTTCACCTGCCCGCCGTCGCCGCTGTTTCCGGTCGCCTGCATGCCGACCTAGCACCCCGCCGAGGCGGACCGCCGCCTCGGTTACATAGCCAGCCGCTCCAGGTCGTCGGGGATCCGCACGGGGCCGCCGAAGGCGCCCTCCGCCTCCGCCAGCATGACGGCCGGCTCGGCCCGCGCGCCCAGGTGCACCAGGGCCAGCTGACCGGCTTCACCGGCCCGTGCCGCCTCGCCCGCCTCCGCCGCCGTGGCGTGCATCAGCTGGTGGGCGCGCTCGGCGCCCTCGTGCTGCCAGATGGCGTCGCAGATGAACAGGTCGGCCCCGCGGGCGCAGGTCACCAGGCCCTCGCAGGGCAGGCTGTCCGCGCCGAAGGCCAGCGTGCGGCCGCCGGCCCGCACGCGCACCGCGGCCGTCTCCACCCGGTGCTCGACGGGCACCGTCTCCAGCGCCAGCCCGCCGATCTCGCACATGCCGCGCGCGGGGACCTCGACGAAGGCCGTCCCGGCCGGGTCGGCCCATTCCGGAAAGCCGCTGCGCATCAGGTCGCGGATGGCCGCAAGGGTGTGGGCGGTGCCGTGCAGCTGGAGCGGCAGACCGCCCAGCAGCAGGGCCGGGACGCCGCCCGCGTGGTCATGGTGGCGGTGGGTGATGAACACGTTGCGCACCGTGCGCGGGTCGATCCCCGCCCGCCGGAGCTGTTCCACCACCGCGAAGCCGCCGCACGTGTCGATCAGAAGCGGCTCGCAGCCAGGGGCCGTGATGAAGAGGCCCAGGGTCTGCCGGCCCACGGCCCAGGGCGCGCCGGTCCCAAGGAAGGTCACTTCCATAAAGGCGTCCGTCCCTTCCGTCGCGAAGCGATCCCCGTGTTAATTGCACGGCCTCCCCGCAGGCTCCTGGGGACGGGCCACAGCCGCCGCGACCGGCGCCACGCGCAACGGCGGCAGGGGCGCGCTCTGCGCGCACCAGAGCCCTGTCTTCGTGCACAAGGGCGGCGGGCCGGAGACCTTCGACCGCGCGGGGGAGGTGCTGGAGGCATGAGGGAGCTGCGCAACATCTTCGACGTACGCGTGCCCATGCGCGACGGCGTCACGCTCTCCGCCGACCTGTACCTGCCGGCCGTGGCGGGACGCCACCCCGCCATCCCGCAGCGCACGCCCTGCGACAACACCATGCCGCTCTGGGTCGCGCGCTGGCCGGCTTATGACAGAAACCCCGATACGGGCGCGCCGGGCTGCGAGGATGCGGAGACGGCGCTGGCGCAGCTGATCCCGCATGACGCGGCGCACCCGAGCCACCCGCTGGCTCCCGTGCGGACGCAAGGGGAGGAATGAAGTGATGGCGTTCCAGGCGCAGGTCGATCGCGGTGGCTGCCACACGGCCATCCTGGTCCGCGACATCCCTGCCACCGTCGCGTTCTACCGCGACGTGGTGGGGCTGGCCGTCGAGCGGATGCGGGGCGAGCCCAGTAACCCGAGCGCGGTGTGGCTGACGGGGCTGCAGCTCGTGCGGGCGGACGATCGCGACATCTCCGGCAACGGGGTCTTCGAGCACACGGGGCTGTGCGTCCGAAACCTCGACGAGATCGTGGCACGCCTTCGGGCCCACGGGGCCCGCTTCGACCAGGATGTGACCCACATGGGCGGTACCCTGCGGGCCTGCTTCGTTCGCGACAACGAGGGCAACCGCTTCGAGCTGTATGAACATGGCGCCTAGCGCCGAGCTCGGGCTGGCCGACGTCTTCACGGCGCGCCGCCGGATCGAGCCCTACCTCCGGCCGACGCCGCTCATCCGCCCCCTGGCGCTGGGTCGGGCCCTGGAGGCCGAGGTCCATCTGAAGCTGGAGAACCTCCAGCCCATTGGGGCGTTCAAGGTGCGGGGCGGGATCAACCTCGTCTCGGCGGAGCTCGCCGAGCTCAGGGGACGGCGCCTCTTCGCCGCCTCCACGGGCAACCACGGGCAGTCGGTGGCGTACGCGGCGCGGGAGTTTGGCCTCGCCGCCACGATCTACGCCCCGGAGGGCGCCAACGCCCTGAAGGTGGCGTCGATGCGGGCGCTCGGTGCGGAGGTGGTCCTGACCGGAAGGGACTTCGACGCGGCGCGCGAGGCCTGCGAGGCCGCGGCCGCGGCGTCCGGCGCCCGCTACGTCCACTCCATGGAGGAGCCGCTGCTGATCGCCGGGGTCGGGACGGCTTACCTGGAGGCGATCGAGGAGGTCCCGGACGCCGACCTCCTCATCGTGCCGGTGGGTGGCGGGTCGGGTGCTTCGGGCGCGGGGCTGGTCGCGAAGTCGATCAATCCGCGGATCCGCGTGGTCGGCGTCCAGGCGGAGGGCGCGCCGGCCGTGTATTTGTCGTATCGGTCGGGGCGGCTGGAGACGACGGAGCGGATGGAGACCCGGGCAGAGGGCTTGGCGACCCGGCAGGCCTTCGGCCTGCCCCTGGCCATGATCCGCAAGTACGTGGACGACATCGTTCTCGTGTCGGACGCGGAGATGGAGGACGCCATGCGCCTGCTGATGGAGACGGCGCACGTGGTGGCGGAGATGGCGGGGGCGGCGCCCCTGGCGGCCGCGCGGAAGATCGGGGTCAAGGGGCAGAAGGTCATTCTGCCGGTCAGCGGCGGCAATGCGACACGCGAGCAGCTGGCGGCGGTGTGGCGTTCGGCGTGAGGGTATCGTAGGCGGGGGTGGCGCTTTGGCCACGGGCACCAAGCTTTACACCGCCGAAGACCTCCTGGCCATGGGTCCCGATGCGCGGTTTGAGCTGGACCGAGGGGTGCTTGTGCCGATGTCGCCTTCCGGATTCAGTCACGGCCGGGTCGCCGCCAACGCGCAGTTCGCTCTCGAGAGCCACGTTCGGCGCGGGGGCCACGGACGGGTGTTGGCTGCCGCAACGGGTTTCAAGCTCGCACGGGACCCCGACATCTTACGGGCGCCTGATGTCGCCTTCATTCGCACGCCACGCCTTCCGCCCGAGGGCGAGGGCTATGCCGAACTCGCTCCCGATCTGGTGGTGGAGGTCGTCTCCCCCGGCGACACGGCGCACGAGATGGACGTCAAGGTTGCCGAATACCTCGCGGCGGGGGTGACGGCGGTGTGGGTTCTCTACCCGCGAACGCGGACCGTCATGATCCACCGTGCCGATGGCGTCCGGCGGCTGCACGCCGCGGACGCCATCGACGACGAGCCTGCACTGCCTGGATTCACCTGCCGGGTCGCCGATCTCTTCGCCTAGTCGACCACCAGGACGACCTTACCCAGCGCCCCCGGCGCCATCACGGCCACGTGCGCCGCGGCGGCCTCGGCCAGTGGGAAGCTCTTGCCGACAACCGGTGTCAGGGTGCCGTTGCGCAGGCCGGCAGCCAGGGCCAGGTGCAGGCGTCGCCCGTCCTCCGGGCTGACGTTCCAGCGGATCAGCCCCCGGATCGAGCCGCCCTTGTTCATCAGGTCACGGGGGTTGACCTCCACCGTGCCCCGCGAGCCGACCACGATCACCCGCCCGCTCTGGGCCAGGGCGGGGAGGTCCTTGCCGAGGTTGGCGTTGGCGAGCATCTCCACGATCACATCGAACCCATGGCCCCCGGTGGCGGCGACAGCCTCGTCCATGTCGTCGTGACCGACCACCGCGGTGGCTCCCTGCTCCAGGACCAGCCTGCGGCCGGCCGGGCTGCCCGCGGTGCCGACCACACGGGCCCCCAGGGCGACGGCGAGCTGGATGGCGGCGGTGCCCACGGCGCCGCTGGCGCCGTGCACGAGCACCCAGTCGCCGGGTCGCGTCTCGCCCGTGAGGTGGATGGCGTGATAGGCCGTGCCGTAGGGCACTCCGATCGCCGCGCCCTGCTCGAAGCTGACGCGGTCGGGGATCGGCCAGACCGATTCCGCCGGTGCGGCCACCATCCCCGCGTAGGCGGGCGCGCCGGCCACGTAGACGCGGTCGCCCGGCTGCAGGTTGCCGGCGCCCTCGACGACCTCCCCGGCCGAGTCGGAGCCGGGGATGTACGGCAGCTCCGGCAGGCGGTTGTAAGCGCCGGCCCGGATGTAGGTCTCGACCGGGTTCACGCCCGCGGCGCGGATGCGGACGAGCACCTGGCCGGGGCCGGCCTTGGGATCGGGGATCTCATCAAGCCGCAGGACCTCGGGGCCGCCGAAGGCATGAACGCGGATCGCCTTCACCGCTGGATCACCTCCGCGAGGGCGCCGGCGGCGGCGCGCACCAGATCCGCGCCCGAAAGCAGGATCTGCAGGCCGCGCTGGCCGGCGCTGATGCTGACCTGGGGCAGCGAGGGCAGGGTCGCGTGCAGGACCGTGCGGTACGGCTTCTTCGTGGCCAGGGGCGACACGCCGCCGCGCAGATAGCCCGTCAGGGCCTGGATCTCGCGGACGGCCACCAGCTCACAGCGCTTGGCGCCGGCGGCGGCCGCCAGGGCCTTCAGGTCGAGCTGGGCGGGTCCGGGGAGGCAGGCGAGCAGGACTTCCTTGCCGTCGGTCCTGCTCACCAGCGTCTTCCACACGATGCCGGAGTCGAGCCCCAGGGCCGCCGCCACATGCTCCGCGTCGAGCTGGTCCTCGGACCAGGGGTAGGCCCGCAGCTCGTAGCCGATGCCGAGCCGGTCGAGCCACCGCGCCGCGTTGGTCTTGGTGGCGATGGCCCGGCCCCTACACGAAGGAGCGGCTGAGCTCGTCGAGCCGCTTGAGCACGTCCTCGGACAGGTGCACGTCCAGGGCGCCCACGTTCTCCTGCACCTGCGCCGGGCGTGTCGCGCCGGAGATCACGCTGCACACGGCCTTCTGGTGCAGCAGCCAGGCCAGGGCCAGCTGCGCCGGCGTGCAGCCCACGTCCTCCGCGACCGCCACGACACCCTCCGACAGCGTCATGCGGCGCTCGTCCTGCAGGCGGGCGGCGGCGGCCGGCGCGCTGAACCGGGAGCCGGCGGGCGGCTGCTCCCCGCGCTTGTACTTGCCGGTCAGGATGCCGCCGGCCAGGGGGAAGTACGGGATCAGGCCGATCCCCTGGTCCAGGCAGAGGCCCACCAGCTCGCGCTCGACGGCGCGGTTGGCGAGGCTGTACTCGGGCTGCACCGAGTCGTAGCGCACAAAGCCGTTGCGCTCGGAGATCG
>DAHVAF010000174.1 GCA_027314765.1 Clostridia bacterium
TCGTCGTCGAGGCCGGCTTCCGGCCCGTCCACCTCGATCAGCAGCGTGGCCGCCAGGCCGTCCGGAAAGCCGACGCGGTAGGCACCCAGCTCCACGGCCCTGATCGCCCAGCGGTCCATCATCTCGAGCGCGGCCGGCAGCAGGCCGGCCGCGATCACCGTCGAAACGGCGGCGGAGGCCCCGGCCACATCGTCGAACAGGGCCAGGACGGTCCGGATGCCCTGCGGCTGGGGCAGGAGGCGCACGGTGGCCCGCGTGACCAGGCCCATGGTGCCCTCGGAGCCGACCAGCAGGCCGGTGAGGTCGTAGCCCGGGGCGGCGTCCCAGGCGGCGCCGCCCAGCTCGACCACGCGGCCGTCGGGCAGGACGACCTCCAGGCCGAGGACGTGGTTCGTCGTGACGCCGTACTTCAGGCAGTGGGCGCCGCCGGAGTTTTCGGCCACGTTGCCGCCGATCGTGCAGGCGAACTGCGACGAGGGATCGGGCGCGTAGTAGAGGCCAAGGGGCGCGACGTGGCGCGAGAGGTCGGCGTTGATGACGCCCGGCTCGACGACCGCGCGGCACCCGACCCGGTCCACGGCCAGGATGCGGCGGCAGCGGGCCATGCCGATGACGACCTCGCCGCCGATGGGCGTGGCGCCGCCCGAGAGGCCCGTGCCGGCGCCGCGCGGGATGAAGGGCACCCCGTGGCGGGCGCACGCCTGAACCGCGGCGATGGCCTGGTCGCGGTCGGCCGGGAGCACCGTGCACAGGGGCGGGCCGGCGAAGAGGGGGTTGCCGTCACTCTCGTAGGCCAGGCGCTCGGCGCGCTGGCGCAGGACGTAGCGGTCGCCGACGATCGCGGCCACCTCGGCCAGGAGGGCGTCGGTGCTCATGGCCGGCACGCCCGCACGGCGTGGCGGCGCTTGTCCGGCTGCCAGGCGGCCAGCCAGGCGTGCATCGCCGGTCTACTGGCGAAGCAGCTGGCGGCTCGGCCCCTGCTCGCCGGCACCGCGCCCGTGCCGCCCAACATCGTGCGCTTCCCCCCGTCGGAGCGGATGCATCGGCTCGCCGGCGACGGCCGGCGGTCGCGGCCAGCCGCGAGAGCGGGGCATGGTCGCCAGGGCCGAGCGGCGGCCGCCGCGGCGCCCGCGGAGCCAACGCGAGAGCAGCGGGGACCCGCCGATGAGGCCGCCGGTGATGGGGACCGCCACCGGCACGGGAACACCCGCGGCTACCGTGACGCGCAGGGCCAGGAGGGCAAAAGTCGCCGCCCAAACCGCGGTCCGCGACGACCGCCAGGCGGGGCGGCCCCAGTCCTGCACGGCGAAGGCCGCCGCTCACGCCTGTCCGTCCGCGACGCCGTACGCCTCCGCCAGCACGTCGCAGAGGCTGCGCACCCGCAGGTGCAGGCCCGCGCGCAGCGCCCCCAGGCGCAGCTGCAGCGCGCAGCCGGGGTTGCAGGTGACGACGGTGTCCGCGCCCGTGGCGCGCACGTTGGCCATCTTACGGTCCAGCACGGCCATCGACATGTCGAACTGCGTGAAGTTATAGACGCCGGCGCTGCCGCAGCACGCATCCGACTCGGGCAGCTCCACCATCTCCAGGCCGGGCACGGCGTCCAGGGCCCGCCGCGGCTGCGCCCGCACCCGCTGCGCGTGGGCGAGGTGGCAGGCGTCGTGGTATGTAGCGCGGGCCGGCACCGCTCGCTCCGGCGGCGGCAGGTCCGCCGCCAGCTCGGAGAAGTCGCGCACCCGCGCCGCGAAGGCCGCCGCCGCCGGCTGATCCGGCAGCAGGTGGCCGTAATTCTTCAGCGCGGCACCGCAGCCGGCGGCGTTGACGGCGATCGGTCCCCCGGTCCCCGCAAACGCGGCGATGTTCTGCCGCGCCAGCTCGCGGGCGCCCTCCCCGTCCCCGGCGTGCACGTGCAGGGCCCCGCAGCAGACCTGCCCGCGCGGCACGGCGACGGTGTGGCCGGTGGCGGCCAGCACCCGCACCATGGCGACGTCGTCCTCCGGGAAGAAGGCGTCCTGGATGCAGCCGAGGAAGGCGGCGGCCGGCGTGCCGGCGGCGGGCCCGACGCTGGCCGGCAGGCGCGTGCGGGCGGCCCGGCCGGAAAGCGGCGGCAGGGCCCGTGCCATGGCGGCAAGCGGCCGGGGCAGCAGGCGGACGGCGCGGCCGCGGGTGAGGCCGGCACGCTGGGCGAAGGCCGTGAACCGCGCCGCGGCGGCGAGGCGCCCGGGCCGGGCCAGCAGCCCGCGGTAGATCAGATCCAGGCCCACCGAAGGCACTTCGCGCTGGCGCAGCGCTGCGCGCGCGCCCTCGATGATCGTTCCGTAGGCCACCCCCGACGGGCAGGCGGTCTCACAGGCGCGGCAGTCCAGGCACAGGTCCAGGTGAAGGCGCAGGGCGGGGTCGTCGGCGCCGATCCGGCCCTCCGCGGCCGCCCGCATGAGGAAGATGCGGCCGCGCGGGGAATCGGCCTCGGAGCCCAGCTCGCGGTACGTCGGGCAGGCCGGCAGGCAGAAGCCGCAGTGGACGCAGGTGTCCAGCGCCTGCCAGGCGGCGGGCGGCAGCGGCAGCGGCGCCGGCAGCGGCTGGGGCTCCGGGGCGGGTTCGGCCACCGCCTAAATTCCTCCCGCGAACCGGCCCGCGGCGAAGATGCCCCGCGGGTCGAAGCGCTCCTTGAGGGCACGGTGCAGGGGCAGCAGCGTCGGGTCGGTATCCCAGGGGTCGGCGAGCCCCTCCGGCGCGACGGCACAGAGGGCCCGCCCGCCGGCGCCGCGCGCGATCGCGGCCGCCCGCCCCCACACGCGCTCGGACGGCTCGTCATGCCGGCCCCACATCATGCCGAAGCCCGGACAGGACACCACCGCGTAGCCGATGTCCTCCATCTGGCGGGCGACCGCCGCCACCTCGCCCGTGGGCACCGACGCCCGCACCACCAGGGGGCCGCCCCGCATGTGGCTCCGGACCGCATCCCACGCCTCGGCCGGCTGCTCGTCCACTCCAGCATACATCTCCCGCAGGCGGACGCCGGCGGCCGCGACCGCCGGCTCAGATCCGTCGTACGCAATCAGGATGCGGCCATCCGTCCACGCCGCGAGCGCCGCCGGCGGCACCGGCCCCGCCAGGGCCACGAGGGGGTCGCCGCGGGCGGTGAACGTGCGGCGCGCCGCGGGCAGGGGCCGGACCTTGAAGCCGCACTCGGTCAGCACCGCCAGGGT
Organism: Clostridia bacterium; assembly: GCA_027314765.1. Classification (GTDB taxonomy): domain Bacteria; phylum Bacillota; class Sulfobacillia; order RBS10-35; family JAJYVM01; genus JAJYVM01. The sequence goes on from DAHVAF010000174.1 coordinate 3,207, forward strand.
CCCGCACGAGCCCACCAGCAGCTTGCAGAGGTCGAAGCCGGCGACGTTCTTGGCCACCCGCGCCCCCGCGAAGAAGCCGGCGCCCGTGCCCGCGACCGCGCGCAGGCCGATCACCAGGTCGCGCATGCTGCCCTGGGACTGCCGCCAGGGTCCGAACGCGTTGCCGGCCACGACACCGCCGATGGTGGCCTCCTCCGGGTTCGGCGGGTCGCAGGGCACCCATTGGCCGTGGCGCGCAAGCGCTTTTTGCAGGTCCGCCCACCGCAATCCGGCGGCCGCCGTCACCGTCAGGTCCTCTGGGGTGTGGGTCAGGCCCGCCGCCCAGAGGGACGTGGTGTCGCACACGACGGGCACAGCCTGCAGTGCGGCGCCAAGCCGGTCCTGCGTCCCGCCGCCCCGCACCAGAATCGGGCCGCCCGCATCCAGCAGGGCCGCCACCTCGGCTTCCGTCGCCGGCGCCGCGGTGCGGAGCGGGGCCGGACCCTTGACGGCATACGTGCTCATCCCAGGACGATGGCGTGCACCCGGCCCGGGCCGTGCACGCCGAGGACCAGCTCGCCCTCGATGTCCCCGGAGCGGCTGGGGCCGGTGACGAGGTTCCAGCGGGCGAGGCCATGGATGGCCTCGCCCAGATTCGGCCGCAGGTGCTGCACCGGCACGATGAAGATGCAGGTCGGCGGCAGCAGGGTGACCACGCGGGGACGGTCGGGGGCCGGAACCAGCACCACGGTGCCGGTATCGGCCGCTGCGGACGTTACGTCCGCAATTCCGACATCCGCCGTGGCGGCATCCGTGGCCTCGTAGCCCTCCATGTCCAAGCCGTCGCAGATGGGCGTGGTGTAGCGGATGTATGTCCGCGCACCCTCGCCCGCGAGGATCTTCCGCACCGCGGCCGTCGCGTCGCTCGCCTGGTGCCCGATCCCACCCACCGCCGTCCACGCTTGCAGAAACTCCTCGATCATGGACGCCGCTCCGCCCACCGCTCGCGGAAGGTCTTCGCCGCGATCGGCGGCAGGTCGCGGGTGGAGGTCCAGCCGCCAAGCAGGCTCGGCGCCCGGCGGATCCACCCGCCATGGTGCGGCAGAAGCCGTTGTGCGACACGGCCCAAACGCAGGAAGGCTGTGTAAAGCGCAGAGCCCGCCCACGCTGCGGCCCATCCCGCGAACAGCAGGCGCTGGGGCCAGGGCGTGCTTCGCACGCCCTCCTGGCGCAAGGCCACCAGCTGATCGTGCAGGTGGATGCCAACGGGGCATGCCTCCCAGCATGCCCCACAGAGGCTGCTGGCCTTGGGCAGCATGCCATACGCCGAGGCCGGCCCCAGCAGGGGCGAGATCACGGCGCCGATCGGCCCCGGGTAGACGCTGCCGTACGCGTGGCCGCCGATCTGGCGGTAGACGGGGCACACGTTGAGGCAGGCCCCGCAGCGGATGCAGTACAGGACCTCCTCGTGGGGCGTGCCGCGCAGCCGCAGCCGGCCGTTGTCGAGCAGGATGAGGTGGAACTCGTCGGGCCCGTCCGTCTCCCCCGCACCGCGCGGCCCATCGATCAGCGACACATAGACGGAGATGCGCTGGCCCGTGGCGCTCCGCGTGAGCAGCTTCAGCATGTCGGGCAGGTCGGCCGCGTGGGCGATGATCTTCTCCACGCCGACGATGGCGATGTGCACGCGCGGCAGCGAGGTGCACATGCGGTCGTTGCCCTCGTTGGTGACGATGACGACCCCGCCCGTGTCCGCGACGAGGAAGTTGCCGCCGGTGATGCCGATGTCGGCCTGCAGGAAGCGCTCGCGCAGCCGCGCCCGCGCGATGGCCATGAGTGCCTCCGCCGGGGTGTCGGCCGGCGCGCCGAGCAGCTCCGCCGATTCCGCCCGCGACTTGTGCAGCGCCGGCGCGATGATGTGCGCCGGCATCTCGCCCGCCAGCTGGATCAGGTACTCGCCGAGGTCGGTCTCCAGCGACTCGATCCCGGCCTCCGCCAGGGCGTCGTTGAGCGCGACCTCCTCGGAGACCATGGACTTCGATTTCACAATGCGGCGCGCGCCATGCGCGCGCGCAATCTCGATGACCTTGCGGGTGACGGCCGAGGGATCGGCCGCCAGGTGGACGTGGCCGCCCCTGGCCTCGATCCGCTGGCGCAGCTCCGTGTGGAGCTCGGGCAGGCGGTCGATCGCATCGGCGCGGATGGCACGCCCGCGGGCCCTGAGCGCCGCCGCGTCGGGCAGCTCGCCGAGGGCCGTCAGGCGCTGGGCGGCGAAGCGCGTCGTGGAGCGGGCGATGTTCTCGCGCAGGCGGATGTCGGACAGCGCGATGGTGACCCGCTCGCCCCAGGCGGCCGCCGGCTCATGGGCGATCGGCATGGTCCAGCACCTGAGAGATGTGCATGACGCAGGTCTCGCAGCCCTGCCGGCGGAGACGCCCTTCCAAATGGAGCAGGCAGGCCGCGTCCGCACCGACCAGCACGGAGGCGCCGGTCGCCTTGACGCGCTCGAGCTTCGCATCCGCCATGGCCGTGCTGACATCCGCCATGGTCATGGAGAATGTGCCGCCAAAGCCGCAGCATTGATCCGCGTCAGCGGGCTCGGTGACCTGCAGCCCGCGGACCCGCGCCAGCATGGCGCGCGGGTCCTGCCCCGTCCCGAGCTCTCGCTGGAGATGGCACGAGGCGTGATAGACCGCGCTCGCCTCCAGCTTGGCGCCCACATCCTCCACGCCGACCACGTGACGCAGGTAGCCGGTGAACTCCCAGCAGCGGCTGGCTACGCCAGCCGCCCGTTGCCCCACCAGCTCCGGATAGTGCCGCTTCACCATGGCCACGCAGGATCCGGAGGGCGCGACGATGTTCTCGCTGTTCGCGAAGACATCGCAGAAGTGCTCGGCCAGGGCCTTGGCTTCCGTCCGGTATCCGGCATTGTAGTGGGCCTGGCCGCAGCACGTCTGCTCCTCGGGGAAATCGACCTGCACGCCCTGACGCTCCAAGACGCGCACGGTGGCTTCCCCGATCTCGGGGCGGAGCAGGTCGACCAGGCAGGTGACAAAGAGTGAAGCCCTTGTCATTTGTGCCTCCCGGCGGCGAACAGCCGCCATGCCCGTGCCGCGGCATCGGCCAGTAGCTCGCGGGTCTGCGCGATCGAAGCTCGGATCGTGATCGGCCCAGGCGCCAGCGGAATGACGGCGGTCACGCCAGCCGCATACAGGCCCTTCAGCTCGGCTTCCGCTGGCGCCTGGCCGGCCAGCAAGACCACGGGTACGCCGCCGGCGTGACGGGCGATGGCAACCGGCGCCTTTCCCCGCTCCGTCTGGCCGTCGACGCGGCCCTCGGCGGTGAAGACCAGATCGCAGCCGCGAACCCGCTCGTCAAAGCGGACAGTCTGCAGGCACAACTCCGCGCCCGATTCCAGCCGGGCGCCCGCGAAGGCCATCAGCCCAAACCCGAGGCCGCCGGCGGCTCCCGCACCCGGAACCGTCGCCACCTGCGGCGCCACAACGGCCGCAAGCCGTGCCAGTGCCGCATCAAGGCGTTCCACAGCCGCCGCGTCGGCTCCTTTTTGGGGGCCGAAGACGGCGGAGGCCCCGGAAGCGCCAGTCAGGGGATTGTCCACGTCGCATGCTGCGACGACCTCGGCCGCCAGTGGCGGTCCCGGCTCAACCCGCGCCAGGTCGAGCAGCGCCAGCGTGCCCTGCGGCAGGTCGCGGCCGTGGCGATCCAAAAACCGCCACCCGAGGGCCTCGGCCAAGCCTCGGCCCCCATCGTTGGTCGCACTCCCGCCCAGGCCGACGACGATCCGGCGGAAACCGGCGGCGATCGCGTCGCGGACCAGCTCGCCCGTGCCGAAGGTGGAGGCATGGAGCGGGTCCTTGATCCGGACGTGGCGGAGGCCGCTGGCTTCGGCCATTTCGATGACGGCCGTGTCGCGGAGGACACCGTAGCGCGCCTCCACGGGACCGCCGAGAGGGCCCCGCACGGGCAGGCGGCGCCAGGTTCCATCTGTCGCCGCAACCAGGCACTCGGCGAAACCGTCGCCGCCATCGGCAACCGGACAAAGGTCGATCCGGTCCGGCGGCCGGGGTGTGCTCCGAAGGCCATGTGCGATCGCCTGAGCAGCGGAAACCGCGCCGACGGCGCCCCGCAGTGCGTTGGGGGCGATGAGCACGCTCATCGCACTTTCACCGATCCAGGCGCATGTGGTGGTGCGACAGCGTGAAGCCCACCGCCTGCCAGAACTGCATGCCACGGCGGTTGGTCGGCAGCACGTCCAGCTCGACGTCGTCGGCGCCGCGGCCGCGGGCGAAAGCGACCATCCGGTCGGCCAACACGCGGCCGACGCCGCGGCGCCGGTGCGTCGGGATGACGTAGAACTCGGCGATGTAGCCGACGGTGCGCTCCGGAAGCAGCCAGTCCGGCTGCAGCCGCACCATGGCGAAGCCGCAGCGCTCACCGCCGGTGCTGGCCCAGAAGGTGAACCGGTCGACACCCTGCTCCTCGTCGATGCGGCCCAGGTAGCGGGTGGCCCACACCGGGTTGGGGTCGACGCCGAGCTCGCGCCAGTACCGCCACATGGTGCGGCGGAACTCCTCATCGCCCGGCTCCAGGGACTCCAAGGTGAGCTCGGGCACCCGCCGCGCGGCCATCAGCGCACGCGCCCGCGGCCATCGACGGAGATGCGCGCCTCCGGGCGCCCGCCGCGCATGGCGACCAGCTCGTCCGTGAGATTCACGCAGGGGCAGACATGGTTCGGGATGATCTCGACCCGGTCGCCGACTCTGAGGTCGCAGTCCGCGGGCACCTCCATCACCCCGTGCTCCTCCGACAGGCGCACCAGGCGCAGCCCGGGCTCGCCGCGCACCTCGCCGAAACCCGTGCCGGCCAGGAAGGAATCCGACGTGAGGGTCTTGCTGCCAGCGTCGATCACGGCGCGATCCGCCGCCGGACGGCTGACGACCGTCGCCAGGATCGTGAGGGCGACATCCTCCAGCCCGCACGCCCCGAGCCGCATCTCGGTCCGGTCGTTGAAGATGTATGTGCCAGGGCGCGCCTCTGTGGCGCCGGCCCGGGCCGCGAGGTCCATGAAGGAGGCCGTCGGCGTCGAGCCGACCGAGCGCTGCAGGGAGCCGCCCACGATCTTGGCTGTCTCATCCAGCCCGGCCGCCTCGCGGACGGCCAGCTCGCGGATGGCGGCCTGGTCGGAGGCCGCGTAGGCGGCGCCCGCATGGGCCATGAGGCCCGTCAACACCACCCCGGGCAGCTCGCGGATCCGCGCCGCCATCTCGGCGGCGACGCGGCCCGGTGTGAAGCCGAGCCGCCGGGAGTCGGTGCTGTCGACCTCCAGGTAGACGGGCACGCGCCGGCCGAGGCCCACCCCGACTTCGGAGATGCCGGATGCCACCTCCAGGCTGTCGACGGCGCAGGTGAAGCGCGGCACGCGCAGCAGGAGCTCGCGCAGGCGCGCCAGCTTCAGCGGTCCGACCACCGGATACGCCAGCAGGATGTCATCGAGGCCGGCGGCCGCCAGGACCTCGGCCTCGCCGAGCTTGGCCACGGTGATGCCGGACGCGCCGATCTCCACCTGGCGACGCGCGAAGTACGCGCTCTTGTGGGTCTTGGCGTGCGGCCGCAGCCGCATGCCGGCGCGCGAGGCCCGCTCCTGCATCCGGCGGAGGTTGCTGTCGACGACGTCGAGGTCGCAGAGCCAGGCCGGGGTGTCCAGCTCCGGAAGCGGGGATCTAACGTGGTCCGACGTAAGCGATCGCCTCAATCTCGACCCCGAGGCCGTGGGACAGCTGCGCGCCGACGGTCGTCCGCGAGGGGTAGGGCTCGCTGAAGTGCTGCCGGTACGCCGCGTTGAAGGCCTCGAAGTCGCGGATGTCCGCCAGGTACGCGTTGACCTTGATCACGTCCGTCATCTTGGCGCCGGCGGCGCCAAGGATGGTCTCGATGTTCTTAAGGACCTGGTGCGTCTGGGAGGTGATGTCGGGGCCAGGGTACTCGCCCGTGGCCGGGTCGGTCGCCCCCTGGCCCGCCGTGTAGACAAAGTCGCCGGCTCGCCAGCCCTGCGAGTACGGCCCCTTCGGCTTGGGCGCCGTCTCGATCTTCACGGGCTCCTTCAACTTGTCCCGCTCCCCTCGCCCTTGCCGTTCGCGCCCGTCCTCCCAAACCCTGCCGCGGTATACTGGGGCGCAGGAGGTGCGTTCATGAAGAAGGAGATCACGGTCAACTACTGCTGGGAGTGAGGGAATCAGCTGGCGGCCGCCCGTGTGGCGGCTGAGGTTCTCTCCCAGCACCAGGCCAGGATCGCCGCGCTCCACCTGATCCCCGTCACCGAGGGCCGTTTCGAGGTCATGGTCGGGGACCAGCTGATCTTCGACAAGAAGGCCACCAAGCGCCTGCCACAGGACGGCGAGATCGAGGCGGCCGTCGCGAAGGCCCTTACATAAGCACCGTTATCGTCCCCCGGTCCGTGGTGTTCCCTGACCGGGTTGAGCACGGGTCCGCGGTCGGCCTTCGCGACGGCCGCATTGTG
>DAHVAF010000185.1 GCA_027314765.1 Clostridia bacterium
CAGCGCCATCACGGCGCAGGCCCCCGCCTCCTCGGCGATCTTGGCCTGCTCAGGCGTCGTCACGTCCATGATCACGCCGCCCTTGAGCATCTCCGCCAGGCCCTTCTTCACCCGCCACGTGCCCTGGGTCGCTCCGTTCTCGCCTGCCATGCGCGCCGGCCTCCCCTACTGCCGCTCGCGCGCGGATGACCGCGCGCTGCATCGCTCCGCTTCAGCGGCCACAATTATACCAGGCCGCGGCGGAGGCGAATCCGGTCGAGGCAGGGCAGGCCGTTGACGATCTCGGGCGCGACGTAGCGGCCGGCAAACCAGTCGGGCTCGACGGCGACGACTCGGAAGCCGCACTTCTGGTAGAAGAGCAGCTCGCCAGCGCCGTTCGCGGCGGTGCCGACGGCGAGCTCGGCACCGCCGCTGTCCCGGGCGGCTTGGGCGATGTGCTCGATCAGGGCGCGGCCGACGCCCATGCCGCGAAGCGCGGCATCCACGGCGATCGCGGTGATCTCCCCGTCGCAGAGCACGGCGGCGCCGACCACGGAGCCGCTTTGACGGGCGGCGAAGAGCCGCCCGCGCGACAGCATCTCGTCGATCGCGGCGGGGGAGGGGTCGGCCTCGAAGAGGAGGGTGCGGCTCTCCGGCGATGGCGGCTCCTCCGCCACTTTGACCGCGTGCGGCGCCCAGAACTCGTCGCCGGCGGGGGGCGCCAGCACCTGGCGGCCCCCGTCGCGCACGAGCACACGATCCTCGCCCCCACCAAGCACGCGGCCGATGACGGCGGCTGGGATCCCGGCCCCGGCCAACGCAAGCACCAGGGCCTGGCCGTCGTCCACGCCGCAGAGCAGGGCGCCCGAGCCGAGCAGGCGCAGCGGGTCGAGGCCGTCGCGGGCGCAGAGGGAGACGGTCTCCGGAGCCACGGGGACGCCGTCTGCGTGGACCTCGACCCCGCAGCCGCTGGCCGCCGCCATCTCCCAGGCCGCGCCCAGCAGGCCGCCCTCCGTGACGTCGTGCATGGCGCGGCAGCCTGCGGCGACAGCCGCCCGTGCGTCCGGCACAATCGAGATACGCTCGTGGAGGTGCGGGGCTGGAAGGCGGAGGGCGGTACCTTCCAGCCCGGCGGTCTTGGTCATCACGAGTGCCTGGCCCGGGCGAAGGTTGCCGGCGGCGGCGAGCGCCTCGCGGCGGGCACGGCCCAAGACCACGCCGACCAGCGCGGGGTGGTCGCCGTACTCCGTGTGGCCACCGGCGACTGCGACGCCTGTCTCCGCGGCGGCGCGCCGAATCCCGGTGGCGACCGCCTCGCGGTCGCCACCCACCATGATGCTCCAGAAGGCCACGGGCTCGGCCCCGGCCGCAGCGACGTCGTTGCAGCTGATGTGGACGGCCAGCCAACCGGCCAGCTCGCCCTCGGCCCCGGTGATGGGGTCTGCGGACACGACGGCCAGGTCCCCGCCGAGATCCAGCACGGCGGCGTCCTCGCCCACGGCGGGGCCCCGGACGAGCTCTGGGCGGCCCACGCCGCCAGCCGCTTGGATCAGGGCCGCCAGCGCCTCGGGCGGCAGCTTACCCCTCATCCGCCTGGCGGGGCACGACGGGGGCCACGGCCGCCAGCCTGTCGCCGGACTCCAGGCGCATCACCTGAACGCCGGTGGCCGCCCGGCCCTGGCGTGAGATGCCGTCGGCCGCCTGGCGGATGATCACACCCTCGGCGGAGATCAGCATGACCTCGTGCTCGGGCCGCAGCACCAGCGCCCCGGCGAGCTCGCCCGTACGGTCGGCGGCCAGCTTCATGGCGCGCACACCGCCGCCGCCGCGATGGTGGACCGGGAAGTCGGCGACCGGGGTGCGCTTGCCGATCCCGCGGTCGGAGAGGATCAGCAGGTCCGCGTCGCGGATGGCCACCGCCGCGGCCACGACGGCATCGCCGTCCGCCAAGCGCATGCCGCGTACGCCGTGGGCCGAGCGGCCCATCGGCCGCACGTCGGCGCCGGGGAAGCGCAGGGCCTGCCCGCGGCGCGTCACCAGCAGGATCTCGTCCGTCCCTGACGTGAGGCGGGCGTCGATCAGCTCGTCGCCCTCGTCCAGGTTCATGGCGATGATGCCGACCCTGCGCACGTTGTCGAACTCCGAGGTCGCGCAGCGCTTGATGACCCCGGCCCGCGTCACCAGCACCAGGTACTTGTCATCGCGCTGCTTGGGCAGCGTCAGCACGGCCGTGATCTTCTCGTCGCCGTCGAGCTGGATGAGGTTCACCGCCGCCGTGCCGCGGGCCGTGCGGCTGGCCTCCGGGATCTCGTGCACCTTGAGGGCGTACGCGCGCCCGCCGTTGGTGAAGAAGAGCAGGTCGTCGTGCGTTCCGGCGATGAAGAGCTGCTCGACGAAGTCCTCTTCGCGCGTCGCCATGCCCGTGATGCCCCGCCCGCCGCGGCCCTGGCTGCGGTACGTGTCCACCGGCAGGCGTTTGAAGTACCCGCGGTGGGTCATGGTGACGACGACGTCCTCCTCGGCGATCAGGTCCTCGACGGAGAACTCGCCCGCCTCGCCCTCGATCTGCGTGCGGCGGTCGTCGCCGAAGCGGTCGCGGATGTCGCGCATCTCCTTCTTGACGATGCCGTCCAGCATGGCGGCGGAGGCGAGGATCGCGCGCAGGTACTCGATGGTCTTCAGCAGCTCGTCGTACTCGGCGTCGATCTTCTCGCGCTCCAGGCCGGTCAGGCGCTGCAGCCGCATGTCCAGGATGGCGTCCGCCTGGACCTGGTCGAGGCCGAAGCGCGACATCAGCCCGTCGCGCGCCTCCTCGGTGGTGTGGCTGGCGCGGATCAGGGCGATGACCTCGTCGATGTGGTCGAGGGCGATGCGCAGCCCCTCGAGGATATGGGCCCGCTTCTCCGCCTTGTCGAGCTCGAAGCGGCTGCGCCGCGTCACGACCTCGCGCTGGTGCGCGACGTAGTGGTGCAGCATCTGCTTCAGCGAGAGCACGCGCGGCTGGCCGTCGACCAGCGCCAGCATGATCACGCCGAAGTTCTGCTGCAGCTGGGTCTCCTTGAACAGCTTGTTGAGCACCACGTTCGCGTTGGCGGTGCGCGCCAGCTCGATCACCACGCGCAGCCCCGTGCGGTCGCTCTCGTCGCGCAGATCGGTGATGCCCTCCAACCGCTTCTCGCGGACGAGGTCGGCGATGCGCTCGATGAGCTTGGCCTTGACCACCTGGTAGGGGATCTCCGTGACGACGATGCGGTAGCGCTCGCCACGCATCTCCTCGATCTGCGCGCGGGCGCGCAGCGTGATGGTGCCGCGCCCCGTCTCGTAGGCCTGGCGGATGCCCTCGGCGCCCATGATCAGGCCGGCGGTGGGGAAGTCCGGACCGTGCACGTGCCGCATGAGTTCGCGGCTGGTGATCTCGGGGTTGTCGATGACGGCGATCGCCCCGTCGATGACCTCGCGCAGGTTGTGGGGCGGGATGTTGGTCGCCATGCCGACCGCGATGCCCGTCGCGCCGTTGGCGAGCAGGTTCGGGAAGCGCGAGGGCAGGACCACCGGCTCCTCGGACTTCTCGTCGTAATTGGGGACGAAGTCGACGGTGTCCTTGTCGAGGTCGCGCATCATCTCGGCCGCCAGCCGGCTGAGGCGTGCCTCGGTGTTGTGGTTGATGAAGCCGTTGGCCACAAAGGAGTGGCAATCGGAGTCGACCCGCACGGAGTAGACGCGCTGCTCGCCGGCGTCCTCGACGGCGACGACCTGCTCGTAGAGATAGCCCGTGCGCGCCAAATCCTCAACGGCCTTCATGGCCTTGGGGGAGAGCACCCGCCGCAACCGGGGCAGAGCGCCCGGTAAGCGGTCCGGGCGGTCGAAGTTGTGCTTGCGGAGCCACTCTCGCTCACCGCGCCCGGCATTGCTGCGCACGTAGTCGCTCAGATACGGGATGGCGTCGGTCTTGGAAAGCGCCCGGCCCGTGGACACCCCGACCATCGCGTGCAGCGCCGCCGTCTTCCGCTCCCCGGCAAACCCGATCTGATCGCCAAAGGACTGGAGGTTGGACCGGCCCGTGATCATGAGGCGATCCGTGCCGCGGGTCGCATCGCTACCCAGCGAGCTGACCATGCCGAACCGAAGGAGAAGCATCTGCACTTGGCGCAGCATGGTCCGGCTCTTGGAGATGAGCCCGACCCGAAGCAGGCTCTGCCCCGACCGCTCGACAGCGCCGTCCCCCTCATAAAGGCCCCTCAGGAAGCTGGCGGCGACCCCCTGCGGAGACTGCAACACCGCGCCGGGAACACGGCGATGAGCGGACTTGCCGTTCAGCCCGAGGCGCCGGAGGAATTGGATCACCTGCGTGCTGACGACTTGAACCTGAAGGAATGGCTGGCGGCCGTAACCGACCGGCTCTCGCCGGAAGACATGCAGGCGGCACGTGGGAAAGGTGCGGTGCCAGGCGGCCTCAAACAGTTCTGCGAAGTCGCCTGGCCGGTTCGTGAACTCGATGACCTTGTCGCGAACCGTTCCCTCAGCGGTCAGGGCGCCAAGGATGAAGGCTAAGTCCTTCGTGAGCGTGACGGGCAGCTCGTGGCGCTCGACCCGCGAGCCAGGCGCGATTTCCGGATGGAGGAAGCGGAGATCGACCTCGACTTGGGGCCAGAGCGTCTGGCTCCGATCGAGAACGACGCAGTCGCCGGGCCGCACATCGGCGACCGTCCTCCACGCGAACGTCGGAAGCCCGTCGCTGCCCGCCACACAGGTCAGCAGGGGATGATTCAGCGTTCCCGTGACCTCATATCCGCGCCTCGTGCGCACGCTCCGGACAGGGAACTCGCCGCAATCGAACCACTTGCTGGCCGAGTTGACGCGACCGTCCGCCGATAGGACGGACACGTCGAGATCCTCATGGCCGTCCGGTGAGAGGGAATCGATGCGCCGAAGGCCTGAATCGGTTACGACGAGCGTGTCGCCGGTGACACAGTATCTCATCGCGGCCGCCGGGTCGGCGTCGAGACTCCCGAAATTGCCGTGTCCCTGAATTAACGGGTAACGAAGGGAAAAGTCCTGCGCCAGCCGCACCAGGGCGTCATATACGGCCACGTCCGAGTGGGGGTGGTAGTTGCCGATGACCTCGCCGACGGTCTTGGCGCTCTTGCGGAAGGGCCGGTCGGCGGAGATGCCCGCCTCGTCCATCACGTTGAGGATGCGGCGGTGCACGGGCTTGAGTCCGTCACGCACGTCCGGCAGGGCACGGCTCGCGATCACGCTCATCGCGTAGTCGATGTACGCCTGCTGCATCTCCGTGGCGATGTCGATGGGCTGGATCCGGCCGGCGTCTACGGCCAACGGGACACCCCTTCCCAAAGCGCGAGCGGCGCTGGTCGCTTCATCCTATCCGTTCCGAAAGGCTCGCCACAACAACGTTGGCGAGCGCTGGGCGCAGTCAGGGCCGGCGCCGCAGGGCGCCGGCGCTATCCGATGGTGTCGATGAAGCGGACGTTCTTGGCGTGCTGCTCGATGAACTGCCGCCGCGGCGGGACCTCGTCGCCCATCAGCATGTCGAAGATCCGGCTGGCCTCGGCCGCGTCCTCCATGTCCACCCGGATCAGCGTGCGCCGCGCCGGGTCCATGGTCGTCTGCCACAGCTGCTCGGCGTCCATCTCGCCGAGGCCCTTGAAGCGCTGCACGTCGTCGGGCTTGACATTCAGCTCCTTCAGCAGGCGGGCCAGCTCGGCGTCGTTCTGAGCCCAGTACTCGTCCTTGCCCTTGCGCACCATGAAGAGCGGCGGCTGGGCGATGTGGATGTAGCCGACCTCGATCAGCGGCACCATGTAGCGGAAGAAGAACGTCAAAAGAAGCGTGCGGATGTGCGCCCCGTCACTGTCGGCATCGGTATTGTGGCAGCAGAGCCCACCCACTCCCGCGATAAAATTCTCGTGCCCCTCGACTGAGAAGTCGTAGACGTCCTTGGCGGCGTCTTCCACCCGCCGGATGTCCATGATCGGCAGCGCGGTCAGGTCCCGCCCAATGGCCGGCAGCTTCTGCTCGCCTCCGGGCCATGAGCGGCTGCCCGCAATGCGCTCGGATTGGGGGTGGTCCTCCCAGACGGACCGAATCCGATCCAGCTGTGCGCGGCCCGACACGGTCACCGTCCACACTTCACGGTACTTCGCGCCCGCGCGGGACAGACCCGCGCGGACCGTGCGCGTGACAATCGGCTTGCCACGCACGGGGGCCGAGACGGCACGTGGCCCGCGCCGGCTCACGCCGGCAACGACCCCGTGGCTCAGCAGCAGGTACTGGAGGTGGCTGGCCAACTCGCGCGAGACCGTGGTCCAGTTGACGTGGCCGCGGGCCACAGTCCCCTCGCCTCGCGTATAGGCGCGCAGGAACGCCACCTGGAGCGAAGGCTCCACGTTGAAGACAAGGTCGGGGATGCGCTTTCGCGACGCTCCGTGGGCACCCGCGTAAAGAGCGTCCATCAGGTGGTGAAGGACGCGGTTTCGCAGGGCGAGTTTGATGCACCTGCGGTCTTCGTACCGGCGGGGCTGGATCCGGAACGTGCGCACGATGGCGGCTTCAACCTCTTCCAGCATCGCGCCGTCCCCCGGGCCGAAGCTCAGGGAGATCCCATCGCGCCGCGAGTTCGACCCTTGGGCGGTAAACCAGCCGAGGATCGTCATCAGGTCGGCGTTCACGGGAATCGTCCGAGGTATCGCCTGATCGGTGTGCTTGTCGGGCGACAGCCATCCTTCCTCAGGTCGGGCGGCGTCGGCCGGGCTGAGGTCGCGGAGATCGAGCCGGGGCTTGACCCGGTTCCTGCCCGAGCCACGGTCGTGCGTCGCCCGGACCGTCTCGAGCGAAGATTGGCCCACGACCGCCTGTTGCAGGCACTCGTCCGGCGATAGGCCCAGGGCGTTGACGTAAGCGGAGAAGCGGCTGAGCGTGGGGCGGCTTTGCCCTTTCTCCCACGCATGGAAGGTGACCGGCTGGCGGATGCCCGCGGCCCGGCAGACGTCCTGCTGCGACAGGCCCCGCGCCTTCCGCGCGTTGGCCAAGCGCCGGCCAAGCTCGGCAGGGATGCTCACGCGAGGCTCGGTGCGCTCGGCCGGCTGGCTGGCGCGCACCCGGTCCCGCTGGATGCCTTCCGCCAGCGGGCCCCGCACCCAGAGACGGTCCGGAATGGCGTGTCTCACCTTCATCAACGCGGCGAGCACGTCCAGCCCGGCGACGCGCCGGGCCATGGCCGCAAGGGGTAGTGTTCGCGGAGCCAGGACGAGGTCGCCCACCGCGAGTTCGTCGGCCCTCTTCAGCGCCGGTCGGCCGTCTTCCCAGGTGAACACACTGTGTCCCGCGGTGACCATCACGCGGCGTCCGTATTGCGTGACGACCTCGAGCACGGGCTCCTCGGCCCTGTGGCGGATGACGTTCCGGATCGGCTTGAAGTCCACCGCTTGTGTCGCGAGGTCGAAGCACAGGACCTCGAACGTGCGGAAGTCCATTTCTCCCGCCAGGCAGCCATCGATGAACGAGCCCACGCGGACAGCAAGCACCACGCCGCGTGAATCGCGGACGAAGGCCACCTCGTCGCCATCGACGCTCATAATCACCACTTTATGGTATCTGGCCTTGCTCGCGTCGCACTCCTCGCGGATGCCGGTGCCGATGGCCGTGATGATGGCGCGAATCTCCGCGTGGGTGAGGGCCTTGTCCAGGCGCGCCCGCTCGACGTTCAGGATCTTGCCCCGGATGGGCAGGATGGCCTGGATGCGCCGGTCACGCCCGTTCTTGGCGCTCCCGCCGGCGGAGTCGCCCTCGACGATGAACAACTCGGCCAGCTCCGGCTCGCGCACGCTGCAGTCCGTCAGCTTGCCGGGCAGGGCGGAGACCTCCAGGGCCGACTTGCGGCGGGTCAGCTCGCGGGCCTTCCTGGCGGCCTCACGGGCCCGCGCCGCCGTCGTGGCCTTGTCGATGATGGCGCGCCCGGCGCCCGGGTTCTCCTCGAAGAAGAGGGCCAGCTGCTCGACCACGATCGAGTCCACGATCCCGCGGACCTCGCTGTTGCCCAGCTTGGTTTTCGTCTGCCCCTCGAACTGCGGCTCCAGCAGTTTGACCGAGAGCACCGCCGTCAGACCCTCGCGGACGTCCTCGCCGGAGAGGCTGCCATCGTTGCCCTTGAGCTGCCCGCTCTTTTTCCCGTAGTCGTTCACGACGCGCGTCAGGGCGGACTTGAAGCCGACCTCGTGCGTTCCGCCCTCGTGCGTGTTGATGCTGTTGGCGAACGACAGGATGTTCTCGGTGTATGTGCTGGTATACTGCAGCGCCACGGCGACGTCGACGTCGTCGCGCGTGCCCTGGATGACGATCGGCCGGTGCACGGTTTCCTTGCTGCGATTCAGGTAGTCGACAAACGACGGAATGCCCTCTTCGTAGCGGAAGCGGGCCTCCTCGCGCGTGCGCTCGTCGTAGAGGCGAATCTCCAGGCCGCTGTTGAGGAAGGCATACTCCCGGAACCGCTGCACCAGGGTTTCATAGCGGAACTCCGTGTCCTCGAAGATGGTGGCGTCAGGGTGGAAGTGCGTCGTCGTGCCGCTTCGGTCCGTCGGGCCGAGGGCCCGGACGTCGCCTGTGGGGATGCCGCGCTCGTACCGCTGCGCGTAGCGGCCACCCTCATAGTCCGTGGTGACCTCCAGCCAGTCGGAGAGCGCGTTGACCACCGACACGCCGACCCCGTGCAGCCCGCCCGAGACGCGGTAGGCGCCGTGCTCGAACTTGCCGCCCGCGTGCAGGATGGTCATGACGACCTCCAGCGTGCTCCGCCCGACCTTCGGATGGATGCCGACGGGAATGCCGCCGCCGTCATCGCGCACGGTCACGCTGCCGTCGGTCTGAAGCTGCACGTCGATGCGCTTGCAGCGGCCAGCCAGCGCCTCGTCCACGCTGTTGTCGACCACCTCATACACAAGGTGGTGCAGGCCGCGGAGCGAAGTGCTGCCGATGTACATGCCCGGGCGGCGGCGGACGGCCTCCAGGCCCTCGAGCACCTGGATCTGCGACTCGCTATACGACGACAAGCATTAACCTCCCGCCAGGGGCTCGCCCAGGTCGTCGAGCAAGCCCACCCGGTGGTGCAGGGTCCCCACGGAGATGGGCGAGAGGACGATTCGGGCAGTGCCTTGTGCCCGGCGCCTGCGGCGCCGGGGCGAACAGACGATCAAAGACTTCACCTCGCCGGCCGCGACGTCCTCCACCCGGCCCTGGCTGCGCATGAACTCCAGGAGCTCACGGGTGGGGCCGGGATCCTCCACGGCCCTCCTGTCGATGATCGCCACCAGCTCCGTCATGCGCACGACGACGTCGCCGCCCGCGTGCACGAACATGCCTATCCCTCCTCAGAGCCGCCCCCGCGCGGAGCATCCGTACGCTCCGTGGAGCCGCTCGCGCCCGGAGACACCGTGCGCTCCGTAGAGCCGCTCGCGCGCGGAGCATCCGTGCGCTCCATGGCGCGCCCACGGCTCCGTCGCAGGCCGGCCACCACCAGCGCCCGCCACGCTTCCGCCAACCGCGGATCCGGCAGCGGGGAGGCCAGGTGCTCCGCAAGCCGCTGATCGCCAGGCCGCGGCGCCGGCAGACTGCGGGGCGGCGACTCGGCCTCGCCCGCTTCGGCGCTTACCTGCGTGCGGGCCAGTCGGAACTGGATCGCCGCCACGGTCGCCCCCTCGGCCTGCAGTCGCCGCAGCAGGTCGCTGCGCAGAAACGAGAGCTGCGCGGCCCACGCCGCGCTCTCCACGCCCACCCAGAGGGTGCCGTCGCGCACCTCCAGGGCGCGGCTGCGCACGGCCAGCGCGGGCCCTGCCACATACTTCCACAGTGTGACCGCACGCTCCTGGCGCAGCCGCTCGGCAAGACCCGCCCGTCCCAGCACCGCCTCCAGGGTCTTGGCTACGGGGACGGCACTTCCCGCAGTTGGCCCGCGCCCACGCGGAAGACGGCGGCTGGCCGGCCTTCGGGCTCGGTGGACGTGAGAAATGCCTGACCCGCTCCTTCCGTGAGGGACCGGACCGCCTCGCGGCGGGCACCATCCAGCTCAGAGAGGACATCATCCAGCAGCAGAACCGGCGGCGACCCCGTCTGCGCCTCCAGCGCGGCCCGCTCGGCCAGCTTCAGGGCCAGGACGGCTGTCCGCTGCTGACCCTGGGATCCGAACCCGCGCAGCGGCAGCCCGTTCACCAGGATGCTCCAATCGTCCCGGTGCGGCCCGATCAGGGTGAAGCCGCGCTCGATCTCCCGTGGCCGGGCCTCCGCCAGGGCGGCCGCGAACGCCGCGCGCAGCGAGTCCTCCGCCGCCCCCTGCTCCTGGCCCGTGATCCCGGGCACATACACGCTGCTCAGCACTTCGCCTGGCGCCAGGCGCGCGTGCAGCTCGCGGGCCCGCGCGCCCACGTCGGCCGCGATGGCGCTTCTGCGCATCGTGACGGCCACGCCGTATTCTACCAGTTGTTCCTCCCACACTTCGAGCATGGCCCGGCCGGCACGGTGCGCCTTCACGTCACGCAGGAGTGCGTTGCGCTGGGCGAGGGCGTCCTCGTAGGCGGCCAGCTGCTCGCCGTGAAGCGGGCGCGCCTGCAGGAGCACTCGGTCCAATAGGGCGCGCCGGCCGGATGGGCCACCCTTCACCAGCCAGAGGTCATCGGGCGAGAAGAAGACCACCGTGAGGCGGCCGAAGGGGTTCTCCGCGGCCTTGCCGTCCAGCGACCATGCCCGCCCCGCATGCTCCCGATAGGTGACCGTCAGACGATGCGCCGTGTCGGTCTCCGCCGCGATGGAGAAGCCGGCGGCTCCCTGGCGGACAAGGTCTGCCTCGCGGGCCGTCCGCGGGGAACGGGCGACGGAGAGGAAGTAGATGGCCTCGAGGATGTTGGTCTTGCCGGCGCCATTTGGGCCGACCAGCAGGTTGGCGCCGGGACCGAAGCGCTGGTCCAACTCCGCATAGCAGCGGAAGTCGCGCAGCTGGAGGCGTGCGATCAAGCCGGGGGGGCCTCAAGAACGACCGGGTCGTGACCCTGGACGCTCACTCGGTCACCGGGCATGAGCTTTCGGCCTCGCCGCATCTCCTTGACCCCGTTGACCTTCACGTCCCCGGCCTGGATCAGGACCTTGGCCTGTCCTCCGGTATCGGCCAGGCCGGCAAGCTTCAGCAGGGCGCTCAGCTGGATAAAAGGGGTTAGGATCGTGACCCGACGGGTCACGATCCTAACCGCAGGGGCATCTGCATGTACTGCTGCCGCGCGTCGTCGGCCTTGCGGACGCGGGCCAGCGACTGCGGGCCGGAGAATTCGATCTGCAGCTCTCCGTCGCCCAGGTGACGGAGCCCCTCCAGCAGCATGCGCGCGTTGACGGCGAACTCGAGGTCCGGCCCTTCCACGCCGGCGGGTACGGACTCCCGCGCCTCGCCGACCTCGGGGCTGCGCGCCCGGATCTCCATCCCGTCGCCCGTGGCGACCAGGGTGATGGCGTGCAGGCGGTCGGGCGCGTCCGTCAGCAGGGCCACGCGCTCGCAAGCGTCCCGCAGCTCGCCGGCATCCAGGCGGACCGTGGTCGGAAACTGCTTGGGCACCAGGTCCAGAATGGCGGGGAAGCGACCCTCCAGGAGCCGGACGGCGACCTCCGTGGCCCCCGCGCGGACGAACAGGTGGTTGTCATGCGCGCAGAACGCGCCCTGGCCGCCCGCCGCCTCGATGCTGCGGACGATCTCGTCCACGCCGCGGCCCGGCAGGGTGATGGCCCTGCCCTGGGCCCAATCCGTCCGCTCGGCGGTGCGGAAGAAGGCCACGCGCATCCCGTCCGTCGCGACGGCACGGTAGTCCGCGTCCAGCAGGGTCAGCTCGACCCCGGTGAGGATGGGACGCCCCCCGGCTTCGGAGGCGGCCGCGAAAGCCGTGTGGCGGAGGGTGTCGCGCAGGGTCCCTTCGCTGAAGGAGGTGAACTCCGCTCCGGCGGGGGCCGCGGCCGGTTCCGGGAACTGGTCGGGTCCGAAGCCGTGGAGGCGGAACTCCGACCTCTCCCAGCTGAGCAGCGCGTCCGCGCGATCCGGATCGGCCGCCAGGTCCAGGCGCGGCGAGGGCACACGACGGACGATCTCCGCGAAGAGGCGGGCCGGCACGACGGCCCGTCCCGGCTCCTGGACCTCGGCCGCCACGGTCACCGTGGAGGTGACCTCCAGATCGGTCGCCACGAGGCGAAGGCCGCTCACATCCGCCTCCAGGAGCATTCCCGTGAGCACGGGCATGGTCGTGCGCGCTGGAACCGACCGCGATACGGTCGCAACGCCCCGCGCGAGCTGGGGCGCATCGATGCTGACCCGCATGGCTGCCCCTTCTTCCCTCCGGCGTCCTGAACCTTACTCCATGGGGACCGTCGTCGCAGTAGGGCCTGTGGATGCTGGGGAAAAACGGTCCGAGCGACCGTGCCGCAGACGTTCAGACCGTGGCTAAGCCTGTGGGCAGTTGTCCCGAGTTGTCCACATCATCCACAACATCTTGGGTATAACCATGTTCTCCACACACAGCCGTCCACTCATCCAGAGGCTTACCCACAGCTTGTTCCCGCACGTCTATTCGCCACTCATGATGCGCTTGCGGAGGATCTGGATCGTCCCGCGCAGGGCGGGGTCGCGCGCGATGTCCGCCGCGATCTTCTCGTGCGCGTGGATGACCGTCGTGTGGTCCCGGCCACCAAACTCCTCGCCGATCTGCGGGAGCGAGTTGTCCGTCAGCTCACGGCAGAGGTACATGGCGATCTGGCGCGGGAAGGCGACGGCCCGTGTGCGCTTGCGGATCGTGAAGGTCTTCATCTCGACCTCGTAGTATTCCGCGACCTTCTGCTGAATCAGGCGCATCGTGATCTGGCGCTGCGCCTCCTGGGGCAGCAGGCCGCGCAGCGCGTCCTCGGCGCACGCCACATCCAGGGGACGCGACTTGACCGAGGCATAGGCGACGAAGCGAATCAGGGCCCCTTCCAGCTCGCGGATGTTGGTCGTGATGTGCTGCGCGATGTATTCGATCGGCTCGTCCGGCACGCGCAGATGGTCGGACTCAGCCTTCTTGCGCAGGATCGCCACCCGCGTCTCCAGGTCCGGCGGCTGGATGTCGGTGAGCAGGCCCCACTCGAAGCGCGAGCGCAGGCGGTCCTCGAGCGTCGGGATCTCCTTCGGAGGGCGGTCCGAACTCAGCACGATCTGGCGCGTCGCCTGGTGCAGCGCGTTGAACGTGTGGAAGAACTCCTCCTGGGTGCGCTCCTTGCCCGCAAGGATCTGCACGTCGTCGACCAGGAGGACGTCCACGTTGCGGTAGCGGCCGCGGAGCTCCACGGTGGTGCGGTCCTTGATGGCGTCGGTGACCTCGTTCAGGAATGTCTCGCACGAGACGTAGCAGATGCGCTTGTGCGGCGTGCGCTCGACCACGCGGTGGGCGATGGCCTGGAGGAGGTGCGTCTTGCCGAGGCCGACGCCGCCGTAGATGAAGAGCGGGTTATACATGCGGCCCGGCGCATCGGCCACGGCCACGGCCGCGGAGAACGAGAGCTGGCTGTTCGGCGCCGTGACGAAGGACCCAAATGTGTACTTCGGGTTGAGGTGGGGAATGCCCGCGGCAGCCGGAGCAGCGGCCGGCCGCGGCGCCGGCTCTTCGCCTGTCTCGCGCAGGGAATCGGCCGGAAGCGGGGGTTCAGCCTCCTCGGGCTCGGCGACCACGAACTCGAGGGCGATCGGGCGCCCGATGCGGGCCGACAGCCGGTCGCGCAGCTGGTCCGCGCAGCGATCTTCCAGGTACCGCCGACCGAAGTCGCTCGGCACCGACACCAGCAGCATATCGTCGACGAAGCCGACGGGCCGGCTGCGGCGCAGCCAGGTTTCAAAGCCCGGACGCGGCAGCTCAGGCTCCAGAAGCATCAGGGTGTCGGTCCAGGCCTGCTCGAGGTCGGCGTTCATGGCTCCAACTCCTCCGGCGCAGCGCTGCCCCGAGCGGTTGTGAACAGGTTATCCACAGCCCGGCACGCGAACCTGTCCAATGGGCCAGGGGCATTGGTATGGCGCAAAGTGCGCCAGGACCAGCCTTTGCGGAGTGGGGCCAGCGTGCGGCCCGCTCTGGCACGGAATGCCAGATCCGTACTTATCCACAGCAAGCCTGCATAGAGGCCAGGCCGAGGGGCCGGCGCGACCGAGGCATTCTGGCGACTGGCCCCAGACGGGGTCTGGCGGCTGGGTCGTCGGCCTGTGAAGGACGCATAAAGAACCCACACCTTGCCCACAGAGTTATCCACAACTTGTGTACAAGCGGGCTCGTCTGATCGAGCAAGCGCGAGATAATGGGCGAAGAACCCACCAAGCGCGAAAACATCTTAGCAGGCCTCCCCATACCGGACAAGGGTGAGAACGCCGCGACGAGAGCAGGATTCGCCAATCTTTGCCGATCCCTTCCTTGACACGCAGAAGGCCCGTCGCTATAATGCGGGCTGCGCTCGGGGGGTGTCTCCGGATGAAGCAAACGTTTCAGCCCAAGAGGCGTAAGGCACAGCGAACGCATGGGTTCCGCCAGCGGATGCGGACCCGGGCGGGGCGCCGGGTGCTGAAACTGCGTCGCGGCCGCGGGCGGGCGCGGATCTCGTACTAGGCCGCAGACCGCGGCCTTTTTTCGCGCGGCGGCACGCGGCGGGTGGAATCGGCTGAGCGGGGCGATGGTCGGCGCGGATCGGGGCGCGCGGATGTGGGAGCGGCTGCACAGGTCGAGCGACTTTCGGGCCGTCTTCGACGGGGGCACCTCGGTGGCCAACGCGCTGGCGGCTCTTTACGTGCTGCCCGGACGCGGTCCGCGGTCCAGGATCGCGGTGGCCGCGGGGCGGCGGCTTGGGGGCGCGGTTGTGCGCAACCGCCACCGGCGGCGCTGGCGCGAGGTGATCCGCCGGCGGGTCGGCCCGCCGGAGCAGACGGTGGATGCGGTGCTGTTGTCCCGCGCGCGGGCGGCCGGGGCGGAGTTCGACGCCCTGGAGCGGGCGCTGCGGGACCTGATGTCGCGCGCGGGGCTGCGGACGCCGTGAGGTCGGCGCTGGCGCGCGTGGCGATCGCGGTGATCCGCGGGTACCAACGGTGGATCTCGCCCCTGCACCCCCCGACCTGCCGATTCCGGCCCACCTGCTCCGAGTACGCCGTCGTGGCCCTGGAGCGGTTTGGGCCCTGGCGCGGCGGGCTGATGGCGATCGGGCGGCTCCTGCGGTGTCATCCCCTGCATCCGGGCGGCTATGACCCCGTGCCGCAGGCCGTCGGCTCCCTGGCCCGCGGCGAAGGAGGATAAGGCGTCTTGGCCGTCTGGAACGCCCTGCTCAGCGGCTTCACGTCGTGGATCCAGTGGACCCACGGGGTCACCGGCAGCTACGGCCTGGCGATCGTGATCGTCACGATGATGATCCGTGGCGCGCTGTGGCCGCTGACGCAGACCCAGGTCCGCTCCATGCGGCGCATGCAGGAGCTGCAGCCCGAGGTGCAGCGCCTTCAGGCGAAGTACAAGAGCGACCGCGAACGCCTGAACCAGGAGACCATGCGCCTCTGGCGTGAGAATCACGTCAACCCGGCCTCGGGCTGCCTGCCCATGATTCTGCAGCTGCCGATCCTGTGGGCCATCTATGACGTGCTCATTCACTTCAACTACGTGGGGCCGCACAGCTTCCTGTGGCTGAAGAGCCTCAGTGTGCCGGATCCGACGTTCGTGCTGCCGATCCTGGGCGGTCTGACGACGTTCTGGCAGACGCGCATCTCCACCATGCAGCAGAACAACCCGCAGGGGCAGATTCTCACGTACATCATGCCCCTGTTCATCGCCTACATCTTCTGGCGCCTGCCGGCCGGCGTGGCCGTGTATTGGGTGATCAGCAACATGTTCTCCGTGGCGCAGCAATACGCGGTGGGGGGCCCGCCGCGGCCGCGGGGCGCGGCGCCGGGGGGTGCGACGCGGTGAGCGAGTCGACGAAGAGCGGCCGGACCGTCGGCGAGGCGATCGAGGCCGCGCTGGCGGAGCTGGGGGCGGAGCGGGACATGGTGGAGGTCGAGGTGCTCGAGGAGGGCAGCCGCGGCCTTTTCGGCCTGATCGGCGCGCTCCCGGCGCAGGTGCGCGTGCGCGTGACCGCGGGCAAGGACCGTCTTGCGGCAGACTTCCTGTCGCGGCTGACGGCGGTGCTCGACATCGAGGCCGCCATCGCGACGCAGGCGGACGATGACGCGGTGCACGTGCAGGTGCGCGGGGACGGCGCTTCCATGCTGATCGGCAACCGCGGCCAGACGCTGCAGGCGCTTCAGACCGTGACGGACGCCGCGATCTCGCGGCGGACGGAGGACAGGCGGCGCCTGCAGGTCGACGTCGAGGGCTACCGTGACCGCAGGCGGAAAGCCCTGGAGGACCTGGCGCGGAGAGCGGCGCAGCAGGCGCGGCGCACGGGCCGCCCCGTGGAGCTGGACCCGATGCCGGCGCACGAGCGGCGGCTGGTGCATCTGGCCGTGCAGGACGTCGCCGGGGTGGAGACCGCCAGCACGGGCGAGGAGCCGCGCCGGCGCGTCGTGATCCGCCCGCAGGAGGACAGCGAGGGCTGACAGCCGCCACGCTGGTGGACCTGGCCGGGCCCGGGTTGAGCCCGGAGGCGGCGGAGCGCCTGCTCCGCTGGATGGCCGCCGTCCGCGAGGCCAACCGCCACATGAACCTCACGGCCATCAACGATGAGGACGCGTTTGTGCGCGACCACCTCCTGGATGCGCTGGCCGCGCTGCCCCTCCTGCCGGCCGGCGGCAGCGTGTGCGACGTGGGCAGCGGTGCCGGCTTTCCCGGCGTCCCCATCGGCGTGGCGCGGCCGGCGCTGCGCGTCACCCTGCTGGAGTCGAGCCGCCGCAAGGCGGTGTTCCTGGCGGGCTCCGGCCTGCCCGTTGTCTGCGCCCGGGCGGAGGACTACGGGCGGGGCGCCGGGCGGGACCTGTACGACGTCGCGGTCTCGCGGGCCGCCGCGCCGCTGGCCGTGGCGCTCGAGCTCGTGCTGCCTCTGGTCCGGCCGGGTGGGCAGGCCATTCTGTGGCTCGGCCGTCCCGCCGAAGACGAGGAAGCCGTGGTGGCGCGCGTTTGCGGGCAGCTGGGGGCTCGGGAGGCACGGGTGGTGGCGAGCCCGCTCCCCGGCCGGAGGTTCCGCGTCGTCGACAAGAGCGTGGCGACGCCTCCCCGGTACCCACGCCGGCCGGGTGTCGCGGCGCGTCGTCCGCTGTAGGTTCTGGGCAGGACTGGTGCGGACTCTGACGAAGCAGCACGCGACGGGGAGGCCTTGGCGATCGTAAGCGGTAATTCCGAGCCCACGGCGGTGGCGGGCCGGATCGCAGCGGCGCCGGTCGCGCCGCCAAACGTGCGCTGGATCCCGGTCGGCGCCATCGTGCCGGGTCCGTACCAGCCGCGGCACACCCCCACCCCCGAGCAGCTGTCGGCCCTGGCCGACTCCATTCGCACGCACGGAATCATCGAGCCGCTGGTCGTTCGCCCCGTGGGGACCGGGTTTGAGCTGATCGTGGGTGAGCGGCGGTGGCGCGCCGCGCAGTTGGCGGGGCTGCAGACGGTCCCGGCCGTCGTGCGCGAGACCTCCGACCGGGAGGCCGCGGTGTGGGCCCTGGTCGAAAACCTGCAACGCTCCGACCTGCACTTTTTTGAGGAGGCGGAGGGATACCGGCGCCTGCTGGAGGAATTCCGGCTCACGCAGGCGGATCTGGCCCACCAGGTCGGCAAGAGCCAGCCGGCGGTCGCCAACAAGCTGCGGCTGCTGCAGCTCGAGGCGGATGTGCGGACCCGCATCGAGGGCGACGCGCGCCTCAGCGAGCGGCACGCCCGCGCCCTGCTGCGCCTGCCGGACCCCGACAGCCGGCGGCGCGGGGTCGAGGCCTTCACGTCGGGCGGCATGTCGGTGCGGGGCGCGGAGGCGTGGGTGGAGCGGCAGCTGCGGGCGCCGGAGCGGCCCAAGCGGCGGGTGGTCCGGGTGGTCCGCGACCTGCGGATCTTCCTCAACGCCTTTCGCCAGGCCGCCGGCGCACTGCGCGAGGCAGGCTTCCGGGTCGACCTCGCCGAGGAGGACCGGGGCGATGTTTGGGAGATCACGGTCCGCATCGGCAAGAGCCCCAGCGGCCGGGCCGGCTGACGCGGCGCCCGGGCCCGGCCGGATCGTCGCCATTGCGAACCAGAAGGGCGGCGTGGGCAAGACCACGACAGCCGTGAACCTTGGCGCCGCGCTGGCTGAGCTGGGCCAGCGCGTTCTGCTCGTCGACTGCGACCCCCAGGGCAACGCGACAAGTGGCCTCGGCATCGACCGGCGGCGGGTCGAGCGGAGCGTGTATGACGTTCTGCTGGACGACGTGGCCGCGGCCTTGGCGGTGCGCCAGACCGTTGTGCCCGGCCTGGCGATGCTGCCGTCCACCCTGGACCTGGCGGGGGCGGAGCTGGAGCTGGTCGCCGCGAGTGCCCGCGAGTCGCGTCTGCGCGAGGCCCTCCAGCCGCAGCGCGCGGAGTTTGGCTGGGTCCTGATCGACTGCCCGCCTTCCCTCGGCCTTCTCACCCTCAACGCCCTGGTTGCCGCCGACTCGGTGCTGGTGCCCATCCAGTGCGAGTACTACGCGCTGGAGGGGGTGGGGCAGCTGATGAACACGATTCAGAGCGTGCGGCGGAACATGAACCCGCAGCTGGAGATCGAGGGGATCGTGCTCACCATGTTTGACGCCCGCACGAACCTGTCGCTGCAGGTGGCGGAGGAGGTGCGGCGGGCCTTTCGCGACGAAGTGTTCCATTCATTGGTCCCGCGCAATGTCCGGCTGAGCGAGGCGCCGAGCCACGGCCTGCCGATCTCGGCTTACGATCCGCGCTCGCGCGGGGCGCAGGTGTACGAGTCGCTCGCACGGGAGGTGATTGCGCGTGCCCGGAGCAAAGCGCCGGCTGGGCCGCGGGCTTGAGGTCCTGCTGCCGAGCGTGGAGCCGGAAGCCAGCGACCTCGTCCGCGAGCTGACCCTGGACCAGATCGAGCCCAACCCCGAGCAGCCCCGGCGGCATTTCGATCCCGCGTCTCTGCGCGAGCTGGCGGACTCGCTGAAGGAGCACGGCATGCTCCAGCCGGTGATCGTCCGCGCGCTTGGCGGCCGCTTTCAGTTGGTGGCGGGGGAGCGCCGCTGCCGCGCGGCGGAGATGGCTGGACTCAGCAGGGTGCCGGCCATCGTGCGCGAGTACTCCGACGCGGAGATGCTGGAGATCGCGCTCCTGGAGAACCTGCAGCGGGAGGATCTCAACCCGCTGGAGGAGGCCGAGGCGTATGCTACGCTGGTGGACCGCTTCGGCCTGACGCAGGAGGATCTGGCCCGGCGGCTTGGCCGGAGCCGGCCGGCCATCAGCAACGCCCTGCGCCTGTTGACGCTGGAGCCGCCCATCCGCGAGCTGGTCGCGGCGGGGACGCTGAGCGCCGGCCATGCGCGGGCTCTGCTGGCGGTCGCGGGCGGCGCCGAGCGCGTGGCCCTCGCCCGGCGCGCGAGCGCCCGTGGGTTGTCGGTCAGGGATGTGGAGCGCCTCGCGCAGCGCGCCGGCCGCCGTCCGGTTCGCGCCCGGCCGGCCGCGGCTGCGGTTGCCGACTTGGAGGAGGAGCTGCGGACGGCCCTGGGGAGCCGGGTGCACATCCGCCGCCGGGGCAGTCGCGGTACCATTGAGGTCGAGTTCATCGGCGATGCGGACCTTGAACGGCTCCTGGAGTTGCTGACCGGCCGGGCGAGCGCCCAGCGTTTCACGTGAAACGGGAGCGGCATTGCCCGTGCTGACAGGTCCTCGGACGGTCAGCACCCCTTCGCGGCACTTCAACCCGTGGGCTGAGACGCCGATGCATCCAGCGATGGCCATCCGCTTGCCAAGAAGGGGTTGACGCTTGTGTCGACGCTGCTCGGGGTCGACGCGGTCCTGGCCCTGCTCCTGCTCGCCGTCGCCTGGTCGCATCTCGCCACCCGCTCCCGCTTCCGCCGCCTCCTGCGCGGTGCCGGCGAGGGCAACCTTGAGCAACTCCTCGTCGCCCAGCAGGCCCAGTTGGAGACCATCGGGCGCGAGCTGGCCGATCTGAAGCAGGCGCACGCCGACCTGAGCCGGCGAGTCGACGGCTGTGTCGTGCGGCCGCGGATTCTCCGTTTCAACGCGTTCCAGGGCACGGGCTCCGATTTGAGCTTCGCCATCGCGCTCACGGACGCGGGCGGCAGCGGTGCGGTCCTCTCCAGCATCTATGGCCGCGACGAGTGCCGGATGTATGCCAAGCCCGTCGAGCGCGGCCGATCCACCTACACCCTGAGCGAAGAGGAGAGACAGGTCCTCGGCGGCGGGGCCGCGGACTAGACCACCATGCGGATACTGTGCATCGTGAATCGGACCGCGGGCGCCGGCCGCGCGAGCAAGGCATGGGATGCCGTGGCCCCCGCCATGGCGCGCCTGAAGGCGGAGGTTGCCTTCACCGGCGCACCGGGCGAGGCGACCACCCTGGCCCGACGCGCCTGTGCCGACGGCTTCACGCACCTGCTGGCTGTCGGCGGTGACGGTACCGCCCACGAGACCGTGAACGGCATCGACCGCCCGGACGTGGCGCTGGGCGTGCTGCCCGCCGGGACCGGCAACGACTTCGCACGCTCGGCCGGCCTGCCGTTTCAGCCCCAGGCCGCCGTCGCCGGCCTTGAGCTGGATCGCCGGCGCTCTGT
This sequence comes from Clostridia bacterium, assembly GCA_027314765.1. Taxonomy (GTDB): domain Bacteria; phylum Bacillota; class Sulfobacillia; order RBS10-35; family JAJYVM01; genus JAJYVM01. Next base: position 20,747 of record DAHVAF010000185.1, read on the forward strand.
CGACCTGGGCCTGTGCGGCGACCGGCGCTTCCTGAACGTGGCGGGCGCCGGCTTCGACGCCGAGGTGGCCCGCCTGATCAATGCGGGGCCGCGGAAGTCGCGCGGTGCGCTGCCCTACGTCGCCACCGCGGTATCCCTGGCCTTCCGTTACCGGTCCGAAACCCTGGGTCTGAACCTCGACGGCCACTCCCTCAGCCAGCCGTGTCTGCTGGCCGCGTTCGGGAACGCGCAGGCGTACGGAGGCGGGATGCGCATCTGCCCGCGCGCCTCGCTCGATGACGGCCTCCTGGATGTGTGCATCGTGGGCGGGATCGGCTCCGGCCATATCCTGCGCCTGCTGCCGACGGTGTTTCTGGGCCGCCATCTGAGCGACCGCGCCGTGTCCTACCGCCAGGCCAGGGCCATCGAGGTAACCGGTCCCGCGAGCGTGGCCGTGCATGCGGACGGCGAGGTGTTGGGCGGGCTGCCCGCCCGGTTCAGCGTGCTGCCCGGCGCCTGCACCCTGTGGCTGCCAAGCCCTGGCTAACCACGGCTGCCGGACACCGACCCCACGGCGACCTCGGCCGGACTCAGGCCAGAAACGATCCGATGGACGGGCTCAGGAGCCGCTGGCCGACGCCACCTGGGTGGCAACCTGCAACTGGCTGACCGCCAGGGCCACGCCCTCGGCGATGACCTCCGCCATGCGAACCACCAGGGCCAGGCGCGTGTTCTGCAGCACGAAGTACTCCATGAAGCCGCCGACGTTGACCGTCCCGGTGATGTGCAGCCGGCCCACCGCCGGCAGCTGCTTGTTGACGCCGGCGCCCGGTAGGAGCGGTCCTGGCGCCACAGCGATCTGCCCCACGCTCTCGAGCCGCCCAAGGCACGCGTCCACGGCCATCAGGCATGCCGGGCCGGCCACCGCGTCCAGGGCGGTCGTGAGGTTGCTGGCGTGCACCGGCGCATCCAGCGTGCCGTAGACGCGAAGGCCCCGCGGCCGCAGCTCGGACAGGCAGCGGCCGACCAGCGGGCCGAGCGCGTCACCGGTCGACCGGTCGGTGCCGATGCACAGGAGCGCCAGCTGCTCCCGCTCGGGCTGGAAGCAGCGGGCCAGCAGGTCCGCAATACCCGCACCGAGCGCGGCGGGGGCACGCGGGTCGTCGTAGCGCACGCGGCGGACTTCGTCCAGAGTGAGCCCATCCTCCGTCCGGCCGTCTGCCCGACCTGCTTGGTTCATATGCATCGCGCATGCGCCATGATGCCCTCGGCGTGGCCGCCGTATACCTCGGGGCCGTGATCGGCGGCGGGTTCGCCACGGGACGCGAGGTGCTGTTCTTCTTCGCCGCATATGGGCCAGCCGGCCTGATCGGCTGCGCGGCGGCTGGTGCCGCCTTCGCCTGGCTCGGCGCGCGGGTGGTGCGCCTGGCCGCCAGGGGGTCGGCGCGCGACTACACCGGCCTCTACCGCTTCGCTCTCGGCCCGGCCATCGCGCCGGCGGCCGACTGGGCCACCACCGCCTTCCTCTACGTGGGCCTCGCTGTGGTCCTGGCCGGCGGCGCGGCCCTTGGCCACGACACGTGGGGCACGGCGCCCTGGTTGGGGGCTGCCGCCCTGGGGGCGACCATCGCCGGCGTTGTGCTCCCTGGCCGCTCGGGCCTGGTCTGGGGCAACCTGGCCCTGGTCCCCATCCTGGCCGCCGCCGCCATCGCGCTGCTCGCGGCGGAAGCCGCCCAACCCGGCTTCTGGGCCGCCATCGCCGCCGCCCGCCACCTCCCGGGCCGCCCGCCGGTGACCTGGCCCCTGGGTGCCGCCCTCTACGTGGGGTACAATCTGCTCCTGGGGGCGGTCGCCCTCTGTGCCGCCGGGGCGGGTCTTCCACTGCGGGCAGCCATGTGGGGCGGCGCCGCCGGTGGGGTCGCGCTGGGCGCCATGGCCACCATCATCGCGCTGCCACTGCTGGCCCACCTGCCGGCGCTGGCTGCAGCCCCTGTACCGCTGGCCCGCGTCGTCGAGGCGCACGGGCCGCCATGGCGCACCGTGTACGCGCTTGGGCTCGCGGCGGCGCTGCTGACGACGGGGGTGGCCACCGCTTACGCCCTGGCCGTCCGCCTCGCCCCAGCCCGGATGCCCCAGGGCGTCATGGCCGCCGTGGCCGTCGTCCTGGCCCTGCCGGCGGCGGCCTTTGGCCTTGTGGCCCTTGTCGCCACCGTCTATCCGGCGATGGGCGTGCTGGGCTGCGCGCTGGGCGCGGGGCTCGTCCTCCGGCGCGCACCAGAGGACTAGGGCCGCACGGTGGCGAAGTCGATGGACAAGCTGTCCCGGTGGGAGGTGGCTGCGGTGGGTGGGCGGACCGACGATGACCCGTACGCCCGCGCCGTCCGGATGGCCGACCGCGGCCGCTACGATGAGGCCGAGGCCATCCTGGTCGAGCTCGTGGCCGCCGAGCCCGAGAACGTGCCCGCCCTGGCCAAGCTGGGCGGCATCGAGGCCAGAAACGGCAACCTGGACGCGGCGCAAGCCCACCTCGAGCAGGCCCTGAGCCTGGACCCCGCCTCCGCGCCCGCGTGGTCGAACCTCGGCAACGTCGCCTTCCAGCGGGCCGACCTGGACGAGGCCGAGCGCTGCTACAAGAAGGCGCTGGAGGTGGCGCCGAGCGACGCCGTGGCCCTGAACAACCTGGCTGCCGTCTACAAGCGGCGAGGGAACATCAGCGGCATGGTCGACGCCCTGAAGCGCTCCCACCGGGCCGAGCTTCGCAGCCCCGACCGTGCGCGGCAGGCGACCGCCGCCGGCAGCTCCGGACTACCCCCGCGGCCAGGCCGCTCCATGCTGGGCTGCGGCTCCAGCGCCGCCCTGATGGCGGTCGCCCTTGCCGCCATTGTCGCGGTCCTGCTCATCCTTCTGTAGCCTGCGCGGATGATGGGGCGGCCTGACCCCGCCCTGCAGACCCGCGAGCCCCGCCCCAACGGGTGGCTTGCGGTGCTCGCGCCGGCCGCCGTGGCCATCGGCTTGGGCCGCTTCCTCCCGCCGGCCGGCCCCACGCTCCTGCAATCCCTCGCCGCGTTCGGCGTCATGAAGCTTGGCGCCGACCTGCTTCGCGGCCGGGCGTGGCCGCACGGCAACCGCTTCGGCGACGACATCGCCCGCGAGTGGCTCGCCTGGGCCCTCGTCGCACTGGCCTATCTCCTCTTTACCGCCATCGCCCAGCGCGCGGGCCGCCCCGCGCCCCTGCCCATCTGGCCCGCGCTTCTCGCGTACTGGATCCTGTGGCTGCCCTGACGCCGTGCCGCGTTGCGCCCTTGGATCGCACGGCTTCCTCCCGAGCGATCGCGGAGTCAGGTGGTATGCTGGCGTCGTGAACTGGCTGGACTACCTGCTGATCGCGTACTTCCTGCTCGGCGCCTGGGTCGGGCTGCGCATGGGTCTGCTCGCGACCCTGGCCTCTCTGGCCGCCTACCTCGTCGGGCTGATCGCCGCGGACCGCCTCGGTGGTCCCGTGCTGGCCATCGCGGATGCCCACTGGCATCTGACCGCCAGCTTCGGCCACTGGCTCGCGACCACCGGTGCGCCCGTGCAGGTCATGCTGCCGCTCTACCGGAGCCAGCTCGGCATCGCCGCGGGAGGTGTGAGCGCGGCTGCCGCGGACCGGGCGGCCGCCGGGTTGATCCTGCACTACGCCGCCTTCGCACTCGTCTTCATCGCCGGCCATGCCGTGGCCTGGGCGGTCCTCGGCGGCCTCGTCGCGCGCGCGCCGCGGCGGGGGCCCGCCGGCTTTGCCAACACCCTGCTGGGCCTCTGCGCCGGGGCGCTGGAGCGGGCTGTCGTCGCCGCCATCGTGCTCGGTCTCGTCGTCAGCATGGGGGCGATCGCGGCACTGGCCCCGCTCTCACAGGCCGTGGCGGCCTCGCGCATCGCACCGTGGCTGTTGACCGCGTTCCGGGCCTGGGAGCCGGCCGCTGCACACTGGTGGGCGGCCGTTGGCTGATCCGACCCGGGGGGAGGGGAGAATCGGTGCCCATCCCGCTGCAGCTCGGCGACGTGCTGCGCCTGAAGAAGGCCCACCCCTGCGGGGAGAACCGGTGGGAAGTCCTGCGCGTCGGTGCCGATATCCGCCTGAAATGCCTCGGATGCGGACGACTGGTCATGATCGCCCGCAGCGACCTCGAGCGCAGGATCCGCGAGGTGCTGCCCGCCGGCGAGCAGGGCGGCGCCTCGCCCCATGCCCGTCACTGACGTTGAGGTTGAATCTTAAGAAGTTGAAATAGGTCGTCTCTTCCGCCATAATGGTGCGGCAAGCCTTCCTGCTCCGCCCGGCGAGGTGGGGCCGCGCCAGTCCATAGGGGGGTTCTAGTTGTGCGTGCCTACGAAGCCATGATCGTCCTCGCCCCGACCCTGGACGAGGCCGCCCTGGAGGCGGCCATCGAACGCTTCAGTGGCGTGATCACCAACCAGGGCGGCGAGCTGACCCACGTCGACCGCTGGGGCCGCCGCCGGCTCGCGTATGAGATCGAGGGCCACCGCGACGCGTTCTACGTGCTGATCTCCTTCCAGGCCGAACCCGGATCCACGGCCGAGCTGGAGCGGGTCCTGCGCATCAGCGATGGCGTGCTGCGGTTCGTGGTCGTGATCCAGGTGGCGACGAAGCGCGTCGTGCCCGAGCCGGCAACTGCGCCCGCGGCGGAGGCCAGCGCGGAGGAGGTGGCCCCGGAGTCCGCGACTCCGGCCAACCCGGAGTCCGCGGTGGAGGCCCCGGCCTCGACGCCCGCAGGCTAGTCCGAACCTCATCGGGGCGAGGGAGGCGGCGCGGTGCTGAACACCGTGATCCTGATCGGGCGGCTCACGCGCAACCCTGAGCTCCGATACACCGGGAGCGGCACGGCCGTGGCGAGCTTCACGCTGGCCGTCGACCGGCCGTTCAACAATCAGCAGGGCGAGCGCGAGACCGACTTCATCGACATCGTCTGCTGGCGCCAGCTGGCCGAGCAGGTCAGCCAGCACCTGACCAAGGGGCGACTCGTGGCTGTCGAGGGGCGCCTGCAGATCCGGTCCTATGAGACCCAGGACGGCCAGCGGCGCAAGGCCGCCGAGGTGGTCGCCAGCGCTGTGCGGTTCCTGGACCGGCCGCGCACCGCCGCGGTGGAGAGCGAGCCGGCGGCCGACGATGACGACGACGTCCCGTTTTGAAGAGGCAGAGACCAGACGGAGGTTGAGTGAGCTTTGGCCAGACGCGATCGGCGGCGCCGCCGCAAGGTATGCAGCTTCTGCGTCGACAAGATCGAGCACGTGGACTATAAGGACGCGCTCCGCCTGCGCCGCTTCCTCAACGAGCGCGGGAAGATCCTGCCCCGCCGGGTGACGGGCAACTGCGCCCACCACCAGCGCCAGCTGACGGTAGCGCTGAAGCGGGCGCGTGTGCTCGCCCTGGTGCCGTTCAGCATGGAGTAGCCCCCGGCGCGGGGGCAGGGGCGCACGCGGGGGGTGAGCCAGCTGACGATCGGGCGAGACGAACCCCGGCCGCCGGAGGTCGGGCGCAACGCGCGCGCCGTGGAGTGGCTGAAGGCCGAGTCGGTCGCCGCCGTTGGCGAAGCCCTGCGGGCCATCGCCCAGGGTCGCGAGGACGGCGTCCTCGACGGGCTCGCCCAGGTCGTCGTGGCCAGCTACCTGCTGGCCCGCCGCCTCGGCATGCCCTACGCCCGGCTCGACCTCAAGGTCGACGCGCTCCTCGACGCCAACGTGGCCCAGGATCACCAGCTCGAGCACTGGTATGGCGACATGTCCAGCCTGCGCAACCACCGCCGCCACACGCGGGAGGCCTAGCCTGTTGCAAGCGGCGAGCGGACGCGCCCACAGCCTCGTCGAAGGCGCCATGCTGGCGGGGCTGGCGGTCGTGCTGGTCTTTGCTTCGCTCTTTGTCCCGGTGATCGGCCCCCTGCTGATCCTGGCCTGGCCGCTGCCGGTCGCCGCGGCCTACGTGCGCCATGACGCGCAGGCCGGCGTGCTGGTGGCCCTGGTCGCGGCGGTCCTCGTGGCGCTGTTCCAGGGTCCGCTGATCGGCGTGTCGGTCGGCGTGCAGATGGGCGCGCTGGGCGTCGCGCTCGGCTGGGGCCTGGCCGGCCGCCGCGCGGCGGGGGTGACGATCGCCGCCGGCTCCGTGGCCGCGGCGGCCGTCCTCGTGGTTTCGTTCGGCCTTTCGCTGCTCTTCCTGAAGCAGAACCTGCTGACGGAGGCGGTCGCCCAGATGACCGCCGTCGGCAAGCAGGTGAGCGGGATGCTCGGCAGCAGCGCCAGCTCGTCCACCCTGGCCCAGGCGCTGACCGCCGTGGAGACCCTGATCCCGCAGGTCTGGCCGACGCTCCTCGTGCTTTCGGCCCTCGGCCTCAGCTTTCTCGGCTATGTGGTGGCCCGGCCGGTCTTCGCGCGGATCGGCATTCCGGTCCCGGCCATCCCGCCCTTCGCGGAGTGGCGCCTGCCCTGGCCGGCAGTGGCGGGTTGGGCTGCCGGTATGGCCATCCTGCAGTTCCACCCGCAGCACGACGCGCTGTACCTGACGGGGCTGAACCTTCAGATCCTGTTCTCCGAGGTGTTCACCCTGGGCGGCGTCGCCCTGCTCTACGCGGTCCTCCGCCACTTCCACACCCCGCGGGCCCTGGCCGCCATCGTCTGCGTGCTCGCCGTGATCAACGGCCTCTTCGCCGAGCTGCTTCTGTGGGCCGGACTGTTCGACGCCCTTTTCGACTACCGCCGCTTCCTGCGCGCCCGGGCCTGACAGGCGGCCGGCGCCGGCCGGGGAGCCAGCCGCCAGCGATGGCCATTGCCCAGTGACATTGCTTCAGGAGGTTGACCGCCAATGCGAGTGATTCTGCGCCAGAGCGTGCCGAGCCTCGGCCAGCGCGACGATGTCGTCACCGTCGCCGACGGGTACGCACGCAACTACCTTCTGCCGCGCGGCCTGGCCGTGGCCGCCACCGCCGCCGGCCTGAGAGAGGTCGAGGCCGGCCGCACCCGCGCCCAGGCGCGCACGGACCACGACCTGCGCGTGGCCGAGGAGGTCCGCGCGAAGGTGGACGGCCGGACCCTCGCGGTGTCGGCCCGCGCCGGCGAGGCCGGGCGCCTGTTCGGGTCGGTCACGGCCCAGGACATCGCGCAGGCCATCGCCGCCCAGGTCGGCGTGGAGGTCGACCGGCGCCGCATCGAGCTGGCCGACCCCATCAAGAAGGTGGGCACGTACACGGCCGCCCTCCGCCTGCACCCGAAGGTCGAGGCCTCCGTCCACGTCGAGGTCCAACCCAGCAAGGCAGAGGACTAGGCCCCGTGGCCGCGCTGGATCCCGGCGCCCGCCTGCCACCCCAGAACGTCGAGGCCGAGCAGTCCGTCCTCGGCTGCATGCTGCTGGACCGCGAGGCGGTCCTGCGCTGCGAGGAGATGCTGCGCCCCGAGGACTTCTACCGCGAGAGCCACCGCCGCATCTTCGCCGCCATGCTGGATCTGCACGAGCGCGGCGAGGCGGTCGACCTGGTGACGGTGAACGACGCCCTGGCCCGCACGGGCCAGCTGGAGGCCCTCGGCGGCTTCTCCTACCTCGCCGACCTCGGCAACGCCGTGCCGAGCGCCGCCAACGTCGCCCACTACGCCCGCATCGTGCAGGAGAAGGCCACCCTGCGCCGCATGCTGGCCGCGGCCGCCGACATCGAGCGGGCCGTGTACGACGGCGCCGACGACGCCGCCGAGATCCTCGACCACGCCGGCAACGTCTTCTTCCAGCTGGCCCAGGAGCGCCGGCAGCAGCCGTTCGCCGCCCTGCGCGACGTGCTGGTCGGCGCCTTCGAGCGGATCGAGTTCCTCTGGGAGCACAAGGGCGAGGTCCTGGGCGTCCCCACGGGCCTGCGCCGCCTCGACGAGATGACGACGGGGCTCAACCCCTCCGAGCTGGTGATCCTCGCGGCCCGCCCCAGCGTCGGCAAGACCACGCTCGTGTTGAACTGGGCCGCGCATGCGGCCCAGCACAAAACCCCTGTTGGGCTCTTCAGCCTCGAGATGTCGCGCGAGCAGCTGGCCATGCGCCTGCTCGCCTCCGAGGCCCGCGTCGACCTGCAGCGCCTGCGCTCCGGCTACCTGCTGGAGCGGGACTGGGGTCCCCTCAGCAACGCGTTGGGCCGCCTGTCCGAGGCGCCGATCTTCATCGACGACACGCCGAACATCAGCATCCTCGACCTGCGCGCGCGGGCCCGGCGCATGCGCAGCGAGCACCGCGTCGGCCTGCTCATCATCGACTACATGCAGCTCATGCACACCCGCGGCCGCCACGAATCGCGGCAGCAGGAGATCTCCGAGATCTCGCGCTCGCTGAAGGCGCTGGCCCGCGAGCTGGAGTGCCCGGTGCTCGCCTGCTCGCAGCTCTCGCGCGCCGTGGAGATGCGCGAGGGCCGACGCCCGCAGCTCTCCGACCTGCGCGAGTCCGGGGCCATCGAGCAGGACGCGGACGTGGTGATCTTCATCTACCGTGACCCGGACACGGAGAAGGACGACGCCCGCCGGGATGAGATCGAGCTCATCGTCGCGAAGCAGCGCAACGGCCCGACGGGCGTGGTCAAGGCCGCGTTCCGCCGCGAGATCGGTCGCTTCGAGCGGCTGGCGAGCGACGCGCAGGGCGCGCCGCCCCCGGCCGCCGTGGAAGGGAGCGGGTAGGCGGGATGCCGACGCTGGTGGTCGTGGGCGCGCAGTGGGGCGACGAGGGCAAGGGCAAGGTCACGGACTACCTCTCCGCGGAGGCGGACACCGTCGTGCGCTACCAGGGCGGCACGAACGCCGGCCACACGGTCATCGCCGGCGGGCGCGAGTACCGCCTGCACCTGGTGCCCTCCGGCATCGTCCACGGCAAGGTGTGTGTGCTGGGCAACGGCGTCGTGCTCGACCCGCAGGCCTTCGTGCGCGAGCTGGACGAGCTGGCCGCGCAGGGCTGCGATGTCGGCCGCGTGGTGGTGAGCGACAACGCGCACATGATCCTGGACTATCACAAGGCCCTGGACGCCAGCGAGGAGAGCGGGCGCGGCGAGCAGCGCATCGGCACCACGCTGCGCGGCGTTGGGCCCGCGTACCGCGACAAGGCCGCCCGCATCGGCGTCCGCGCCGGGGACATCCGCTATCCGGCCGTGCTGCGCCGCCGGCTGGAGACGGCGGTGGCGGAGGCCAACCGCGCGCTGGCGGGCACGGGCGGGCAAGCGTTTCATTCGGGCGCGCTCGCAGACCAGCTGCTCGCGCTCGCGCCGCGCATCCAGCCGCTGCTGCGCGACACGGCGGAGCTCGTCAACCAAGCCATCGACCGCGGGGAGAAGGTCCTGTTCGAAGGGGCGCAGGGGACGCACCTGGACATCGACCACGGCACGTATCCCTACGTCACCTCCTCCCACCCGACGGCGGGCGGCGCCTGCATCGGCAGCGGCGTCGGGCCCACGCGCATCGACCGCGTCGTCGGCGTCGCGAAGGCCTACACCACGCGCGTCGGCGACGGCCCGTTCCCCTCCGAGGAGCTGGGGGAGGTCGGCGACCTGCTGCGCCAGCGGGGGGCCGAGTACGGGACCACGACAGGGCGGCCGCGGCGCTGCGGCTGGTGCGATGTGCCCGTGCTGCGCCACGCGGCCCTGGTCAACGGCCTGGCGGGCCTGTGCGTCACCAAGCTCGACACACTGTCCGGCCTGCCGCGGGTCCGCATCGTCGTCGCCTACGAGCACGAGGGGCGCCGGCCGACCGGATTCCCGCACGACGTCGAGATGCTGGGGCAGGTGCGCCCCGTTTACGAGGACATGCCGGGCTGGTCGGAGGACCTCTCGGAGGTGCGGCGCTACGAGGACCTGCCAGGGGCGGCGCGCGCCTACCTCGACCGCGTGGCGGAGCTGGTGGGCGTGCCGGTCGTGATGGTCTCCGTCGGCGCGGAGCGGGGGCAGACGCTGCCGCGCCAGCCGCTCTTTGCGGCGCGTTGACCGTCCCATGCTCGGCTGCTAGAATGAGGTGCGCCGCGCGGAGGCGTAGTGTAGTGGTTTAACACACCGGTCTGTCACACCGGAGATCGCGGGTTCGATCCCCGTCGCCTCCGCCAAAAAATCAAACGCCAAGCTCAGACGCCGGCTGCAGGCAGCCGGCGTTTTGCGTGCCGTCGGGGCGCGCGAAGCGGAGCGCCTGCGACACGAAGTTCGTGCAGTCCCCGCCCGCGCCGTTGTGGTCGTAGAACGCGGGGTCGTGGCGCGCGCCACTGCCGCAGCCGGGGGCGGCGCCGCAGTACGTGCCGGCGTGGCGGACGGCAGCCGCGCGGTCGCCGGCCGCCACCGCGACGTCCTCGCGCTGCAGCAGGCGGCGCAGGGCCTCCTTGATGGCCTGCTCCTCGGGCGTGGGCGGCGTCGGGGCCCGCGCGTGAGCGAGCTGCAGCGTCACGGCCCCGCCGAGAAGCAGGGCGCAGGCCAGGCCCACCACCCCCGCAGTGCGCGCGCGTCTCACATGCGGCAGGGCTGCCCACTCGCGGGCGCTCATACCTGGGCATGCTAGCCGTGACGGAGAGGTGCGCGTTGTGAGCGGTTGGATCGGGCGCGGGACCCTGGGCGGGCTGCTGGGGGCCGCATTGGCCATCGCATGGCTGGCGCTGGCGCGAGCCCTGAGTGGCCCGGGTCCGGCGGCGGTGCCGAGCGAACCGGCGGCGGCCGCCAGCGCGGGCCTGGTGAGTGGCCTCTGGCAGCTCCTGCTCGGGACGCTGGCCGGCGCGGTGGCCGGCGGCGTCTGCGGGGCCTTCGGCATGCGGGTTCGGCGGCAGGCGGCCGCGATCGGCGGTGGTCTGGGCGGCCTGGCGTTCTGGGCGGCAGCGACGCTGGGCTGGCTGGGGATGGTCTTCGGCGGCGCCTCGCTGACCTCCGCGGTGGCCTATGCGATCTACGGCGTGGTGGCGGGCTCCTTCATCGGCACGGCGCGCCAGGTCAACCCGGCAGGCTGAGCAGGATCGCCGCAGGCCCGGGGCGAACCGGTCGGGCCGGAGGTGCGTAGGAACGATGGCCACCCACGCCGATGCCGAGCTGATCCTGCACCTGTACGAGCTCCGGCGCGAGCCGGTGCTGCGCGAGGCCCGCGACTGGTTCGCCCGCGAGTTCAAGGCCACGACGGCTGCCGAGCTCACCCAGCAGTGCCCGCCCGGATCGGATGCGAACCGGTACTACCGGATGGTCACCACCTACTGGGACATGGTGGCCGCCATCGTGAACCGGGGGGGTCTGGACGAGACCCTGTTCTTTGAGACGAACGGCGAGTTCCTGGGCGTCTGGCGGAAGGTGCAGCCGTTCCTCAATGAGGTGCGCCAGAGCCGCAACGCCCCCCGCCTCATGCGCAACCTCGAGGAGCTGCACAAGCGCTGGGAGCGATTCTCCGCGGGGTAGGGCGATCATTTCCCGGGAAATAGTGCCGGCCTTGCCCGTCGCCCGGCCCCTGTGCTATGCTCGCGGCACGGTGCGGGTGTAGTTCAATGGTAGAACGAGAGCTTCCCAAGCTTTAAACGGGGGTTCGATTCCCCTCACCCGCTCCACTGGCGCGCTGGAGTAGCTCAGTCGGCAGAGCGACGCACTCGTAATGCGTAGGTCGCGGGTTCGATTCCCGCCTCCAGCTCCAGACACACCAAGGCTTCCAGCGAGTGCCCGCGATGGACGGCAGGCCCCGAGTGGCCGAAAAGTGGCCGAGCGAAACAAAGAGGGCCGGCGCTGCGAGGGCAGCCCGGCCCTTTGTTCTGTGCTGCGCCGCCGTCCGTGCGTCGGGCCCTCGCGTCTGCGGCCCCGGTGTCTTCGTCCTGCTCAGCGAGCATGGCGTCGAGCTTGTCCGCCTCGCGGCGCTGGGCGCCCGGCAGCAGGTGCGCATACAGTTGGAGGGTCGTGCGGATGTCCGCGTGGCCCAGGCGCTCCTGTACGACCTTCGGGTTCGCCCCCTGATCCAGCAGCAGGCTTGCGTGACTGTGGCGGCCGTCGTGCAGCCGGCGGGGCGGCAGGCCGGCCTTGGCGAGCATCGGCAGCCAGATCCGCTTGTACACGTTGCTCTCGTCGAGCGGCTTGCCGACCTCGGAGGTGAACACGAAGCCGGTCTCCTGCCACAGCGGACCCGCGTCCCACCGCTCGGAGATTTGCGCCTTGCGGTGCTCGCGGAGGGCGTGGACGGCCCCCTGTGGCAGGTCGATGCGGCGCTGGGATGCCGGGGTCTTGGGCGCCCCGAGCACGAGGCCCTGGCCTTTCACGCGCTGCAGCGAGTGGCGGATCGTGGGCGCCCCGGCCTTCAGGTCGCAGTCGTCCCAGCGCAGCCCCAGCAGCTCGCCGGCCCGTGCGCCCGTGAGGAGCACCAGCGCGAAGAAGGCGTGGAGGCGGTGGCTGCCCGAGGCCGCCAGGAGGCGGCGCACCTCGGAGGCCGTGAGCGGCTCGACCTGGCGCGGGCGGGCCTGGGGCAGGCGGATGGCCGCGAGGGGGTTGCGGGCGAGCATGCCATCCTCCACGGCCATGTCGAGCGCCTGGTGCATGATCGTGCGAACGTACCGCAGGCTGTCCACCGAGAGGCCGTCCGTGCCGCTGCGTAGCCACTCGCGGGACTCCTTGTCGTACTTCAGGCGCCCGCCGGTGCGCAGCCCGTCGAACCAGGCGCGCAGGTCGGAGGGCCGCGGGGAGGCGAGCGGCGCCGCCTTCCACTCCGGCAGCACGTGGCGGCGGAGGGCGCTGTCTTTCTTCGCCGCCTTCGGGGTGGTACCGCCTCAAGGGGAGCCGTCACCGGTCCGCGGGCCGCTGATTCGGCTGAATCGTGACTTCCCGAAGGGCGTGCAATGAGGCCGGGCAGGGACCAGCGTCAGCGTAGCAAGCGATGGGCGGCCATTGAAGCACGCATTCGGGCGCTTGCACCCGGCGTCAACCGGGCTCCCCTTTTTGGCACGCACCCCCTTTCCAGCGCCGCGTCCCGGCGTCGCCCATCAAGCGGAGCAATTTTGTGCGGTGACCTGCGCCGTGTCTGCGGCGCACCCCCGGAACCGACCTATCGGTGGACGTGGGGCGATGTCGCCCTGGTTCACAACGTGCCAGCCCGCCGGGGGACACTGAGCCCGTCCACGTGGCCGTTGCGTTCGAGGATGGGCTTGCGGGTCATGATCGGTTGGTGATCGTATCGGCCTTTCGGCCGAGTGACCGGGCACTGCATGGAGATCCGGAGGGGGAGGCGACGAGATGAAGTGCGGCGAGTGCGGTGGCACGATGCGGTATGCCCAGGTGACGCTCGACGAGCGGTTCGGGGGTGTCCGCTTCGTGATTGAGGGCATCCCGGCACTCGTCTGCGACCGGTGCGGCACCAGGGAGGTGTCCGCGCCACTGCTGGAGGCATTCGAGGAGACGGCCGCTCAGTTGGAGCGAGAAGTCGCCAAGTTGAAGTTCTCCGAGCGACCTCTCGAACTAGCGGGTAGGGTCTCTGAGGGCTGACAGACGGCCCCCGGCGAACGCCGGGGGCCGAACCGTTTCTGCGGGGGCCCGAGTGGCCGAGAAGTGGCCGAGCCATGTACGACGAGCGAATTTTCGAGGCACCTGGACGACTCTCCCAAGCGCAAGAATACCCGCCGTACAGTGCTTTGTGCTCCTGGGCACTTCCTGGTAACGGTCGCTTCCCAGCACTCGTAATGCGTAGGTCGCGGGTTCGATTCCCACCTCCAGTTCCAGACGACGCAAGCATTTCAGACTAGAAGAGCGCTGGTGCGACGAGATAAACCGACCGTAT
>DAHVAF010000196.1 GCA_027314765.1 Clostridia bacterium
ATGGCAAGGGCGTTGGCGGCAGCCTCAACGGCCTCTGCCACGAAGGTGAATCCCCTCAGGCAGCCACCGATGGCCAAAGACGCGCAGTTCGATGCGACCGTCCGCCAAGGGGCGAACGACCAAGCGCAAGTCAGCAGGCGAACCCCGAGCTCGTCGCGACTGAAGGGCCGAGCGGCGCCACCCAAGATGGCGACCCTTCATCGCAAGACCCCAGGTCGTATTTCGGGCGACTGCATGGCTGATTTCGTCGAGCACGGCCTCAAGCGTCTCCGTGCACCCGTCATCGTCTGGAAGGGCCAGGCGCAAGTCTCCGACGTCAGCCACGAGATGTGCTGGGTTGGCCGCCACCGGCAGTCGGCCGCGACCATCGAGCAAGTCGTCCACACCGTGGATCCCTTCCCTACTCACGCGGGGGCGGGCTCTGTTCTGCGAGCAGGCGCCGCGCCTGCTGCCCAAGGTCCGGCCCGCTGGCAAGCGGTGCCCCCTCCCGCGCCTCGATCAGCCGTGCGACCTCCGCTTCCTCGAGGGCGTCGAGGCGCGTCAGCATCTCCTTGAGGGCACGCCAAACTTCGGGCGCCACAAGGACCCCCACGATGGCAGACGGGCCACGGCCGCGTCGCTCAACCCGCAACTTCCCGAAGCGCTCGAGCCGGCTTTCCCAGTCCGACTCTCGACGAAGCTCCGACACGGTCACCGCTGCGTCAAGATCGAAATCCGTGAGCAGATCCGCGGGCACCGAACGTCTCCCCCTGGCACTGGTCATGCACGTCCTCCGCGGTCAGATCCCGCGTTCGTGCAATAGAGTGTGCTGTTCATAGCCCATTATAGGACAGCACAGCGACACCGACCCATCGACGGGTGGCCCTGCTCGCGCCGCCACCCACACGTTGGCCGGTGGCTGCTTGCCCGCCTCGCCCCAGTGCGGCGGCGACGACACGCCGACCCAGCGCGTGGAAACCCAGAATATGGTATCGTTCGATGGCGAGGTGATTGCTGCGACTTGGGACGCCCTGGTTGACGCCTTCCTCGACTCGCGGCGTGAGCGGTCGGCCTCCCCCAAGACGGTCACGGCTTACGGCGGGGACCTGGCCATCTTCTCCAGATGGTACGCGGCCCACCAGGGCCTCGCGCCCGCCCCCGACCGCGTCACCGCCATCGACCTTGCCGGATACCGCAACTGGCTGGCCGGGCGGACCCGGCCGGCCACGGCCAATCGCCGCCTGTCCACCGTGCACTCGATGTTCACCTGGGCGGCGAGCCATGGCCTGGTCCCCCGGAACCCGGCCGAGCACCTGCGCAGGCTGCCGTCGGTCGTCCTCGGGCCCCGGGCCCTGGAGCGCCAGCAGCTGGACGCGCTCGTGGACGCCGCCGGGCGGCGCAGCCGCCGCGATGCGGTCCTCATCCTCGTTCTGGCCCAGACCGGCCTCCGGATCTCCGAAGCCCTGGGCCTCACGTGGGCCAGCGTTGCCCTCGCCCGCGACACGGGCACCGTCACCGTGCGGCGCGGCAAGGGGGACAAGTATCGCGAGGTCCCCCTCAACGCGACCGCCCGGCGCGCGCTGACCGTCTGGCGGGACCTGCAGCGTCCGCAGAGCGCGCTGGCAGGCTCACCCGTCTTCCCGGCCCCCAGCGGCCACCCGCTGGCCATCCGGTCCGCCGAGGATGCGCTCGCCCGGCACAGCCGCGCCGCCGGCATCGACCCCGTGGTCACCCCCCACACCCTGCGGCACACCTTCTGCAAGGCCCTGGTCGACGCGGGCGAGTCCCTGGACCGCGTGGCGGCCCTTGCCGGGCACGCGCGGCTGGACACGACGGCCCGGTACACGCGCCCGACCCGCGCGGACCTCGAGCGGGCGGTCGGCCGGCTCGACGCCCTGCCCCGGCCGGGCGCCTCCCAGCCGCGTGGCCCCGCCCGCTGACGGCGACGCCCGCCCCCAAGGCACGGGCCGGCCATGCGATCGAGCCGGCCAGGCGCTGCGGGGCACGCTGGGCCCTCCCCGCCCTTGCAGCCGGGCCGCGACCGGGCGACGGTGCCTGCTTCGCCGGGACCCGGGTGGACCGAACTGGCGATCTGCCCCTCGCCCATCTTGTGCTCCCCGAGGTGAAGGTGCTGCGGCGGGCCGATCCTGGCTTTCAACCCCCCTCCCATGAACGTTCACACGTTCGCCATGGAATGCCGCCATTCGACCTGTATACTGGAATGTGATGGGACCTGCACGGTCGTGGATGGCCAAGCACATCCCGATGGTGCGAACCCCTGCCGTGGCGCCGCTGGCACCGGCAGGGGCCTGGGACTGCCACTGCCATATCCTGCCCGACCTCGACGACGGCCCCCGCACCATGGACGAGGCCGTCGCCATGGTGCGCATGGCCGCGGAGAGCGGCACCCGCACCATGATCGCCACGCCCCACCACATCGTCGGGCTCTACCCCACGCGGGCCGCGGAGGTCCTGGAGCGCCTCGGCGAGCTGAACCGGCGCTGCACGGGCGAGGGGATCGCCATGAACCTGCTCGCTGGGCAGGAGCTGGCCCTCAGCCCGGACATCCCCGCGCGCCTTGCGTCCAGCGAGCTGCTCAGCCTGGGCAACGCGGGCCGCGCCGTGCTGATCGAGCTCCCGCCCCTGGACCCCCCGCCCTTCTGGCGGCACACCTTCTTCGAGCTGCGGGTGCGCGGCATCACCCCCGTCATCGCCCACGCCGAGCGCACGGCCCTGGTGTCCAACGCCGAGCTTGCCGCCGAGATGGCGGCGGCGGGCGCCACCTTCCAGGTGAACACCCCCGCCCTGAGCCGCGCGGGCGGCAGCCGGCGGGTCATGGACGGCTGGCTGCGGCGCGGCTGGGTGGCCTGCCTTGGCTCCGACGCCCATGACCTGCGGCGCCGGCCCCCCGTGCTGGCCGTGCCGGCCGCCCAGCAGGCCTGGCTCGACATCTCGCGCGCCCAGCCGCCGTTCCTCCACCCGGGATCGACAGTCTCCGCCTGAGCAGGAAAGTCGGACCTTGTCCCGAATTGGAACGAATGCCGAATCCTGCCGATCGCAGGGAGGCAAATCCGGCGCGGGAAGGGGGTGTGTGGAAATGCGCCACGTGTTTCGCAGGTCCGCATGGGCGGGGAACGCCGCCCTGATCCTGATCGGCGCCCTGCTGATGACCGCCGGCATTGGCGGGATCGCGGCGGCGGCGCCATCGTCACCGCCGGGACCAGCCTGCAGCGCCACGGCCTCGGCGTCGTGCAATGCGTTGGTGGTGTTGCAGCAGGTGAGCGGGCAGACGGCTGTGACCGTCAACTTCAACGTCCAGCCGGTCACATCCCCGCTCCCGCCGGTGTGGGTGCAGATCTTTAGCCCGAGTAAGCAGCTGATCCAGGGTCCCGTCCAGGTGCAGCCCCAGCCACCCTCTACTGTTGGTAGCGTATACAGCGTCGTGTACACGGTGTACCAGGCCCTCGGCTCGCTCTTCGCGCCCGTCGCGAACGTGCTGGGCTCCGTGTACAACAACATCGCGGTGCTCTATAGCGTCTACCTGGCGGGGCCGCCCACACCGCCGCCCCCGGCGCCGCCCCCATCCACGGGCGGGGCGCCTCCGGCGTCGCCGCCGGGTAAGACCATCACCGTCGGCGCGAATCTGCCCGTCGGCTCGCTGGGCATAACCACGGCCATCGTGGGCGGCGTCCAGATCAACGCGTCGGTCCTGCAGCTGAACGGCTCGCAACTGACACAGGCGGTGAGCTCGCTGGGCACGGGCACGAGCAACCTGCAGATCCAGCTCACGACCTCGTCCGTCCCCTCGGGGAACGCGGCGCTGGTCAACGTGCCCTCGGACGCCATCAGCGCCCTGACCGCCGCCGGCAAGGGGGTCGAGGTCGACACCCCGAGCGGCAACATCACCCTCTCGTCCACCGTCCTGAGCCAGATCTCCGCCCAGCTGCCCGCTGGGGACCAGGCGCAGATCGAGGTGACCCCGCTTCCCCAGAGCCAGATCAGCACGATCATCTCCAGCGCCACGACCAGCGGCGGGATCTACCAGGTCGGCGGCCAGACGGTCCAGGTCTCGGTCAACGTCGTCAACAGCACGGGCCAGACCGTCGGCAACTTCGAGCCGTCGGGCGGCGCCACGGTCAACCTGACCCTGCCCTACAGCTCGGGCGTGAGCGGCACCGACGCCGACAAGCTCGGCATCTACTACTACGACCAGTCGACCGGCAGCTGGCAGTACGTCGGCGGCAAGACCGACCTGACCACGGGCACGGTGAGCGTCGACACGACCCACCTCAGCACCTACGCCGTGCTGCTGGACAGCCAGACCTTCCCCGACATCCAGGGATACTGGGCCCAGTCCGACATCGAGATCATGATCGCCCACCACATCGTGGACGGGATCTCGGCCACGGCCTTTGACCCGACCGGCGCCGTGACCCGGGCCGAGTTCGCCCTGATGCTGGCGCGGGCGCTCAACCTGAGCATGCCGACGCCGAGCACCGCCCCGTTCTCGGATGTCCCGGTCACCTCCCCCTACGCGGGCGCCATCGCGGCGGCCGTGCAGGCCGGGATCGTGAACGGGTATCCCGACGGCACCTTCCGGCCGGACGCGAACATCAGCCGCCAGGAGCTGGCCGTCATGGTCGACCGCGCGATGACCGCGGCCAACCAGCCGACGAGCCTGCTGCCCGCCCAGATCCCGACCCTGCTGGCGCCGTTCGGCGACGCCGGGCAGCTGGCCGGCTGGGCCCAGCAGGCGGTGGCGGCCGACATCGAGCAGCACATCATCCACGGCGTCACGGCGACCACCCTGGATCCGACCGCAACGACCACCCGGGCCGAGGCCACTGTCATGCTGCAGCGGCTGCTGGCCTACCTGGGGACCCTGTAGGATGAGGGGCACCAAGAGCGGCGGGGCGAGCTTCTAACTCGCACCCGCCGCTTCTTTGCCTGGGATGTCCGTCGGCCAGCGCACGCAGGGAGGCGTCATGACCAGCCAGGGGCGCGTGGGCAGGGTGCGGTTCGACCTCGGGGCCCTGGCCTTTGTGGCCATGCTGGCCCTGGTCCTGCTGGCGCCCCTGCAGCAGGGCCTATACTTCCACCCCGAGCTCGACGGCTTCGCCGTGGCGGTCGCGGGCGTGCTGGCCCTTGTCGCCGTCGACCACGCCGTGCGCGGCCGCCCGCTCTTCGCCACCCGGCCCCTGGACTGGGTGGCCATGGCCCTGGCCCTCGGGTATCTGATCGCCTACCTGCACCGCCCGGTCGTCCCCTACGACGCCCTGCAGGGGGCCCTGCGCGCCGGGGTGCTCCTTGCCTGGTACTGGATCGCCGCCGCCACGGTCAGCAGCGCGCGGCGCCTCAGCATCCTGCTGCACACGCTCCTCGGCAGCGGCGTGGTGCTGGCCGCGATCGGGTGCCTGGCCGCCGGCGGCCTGCTGCGCGTCCCCGCCGCCGTCGTCAGCCAGCGCATCCTCTCGACCATCCAGTACGCGAACTCGTTCGGCGCGGTGCTGGTGTTCGCCCTGATCATCGCCCTGGCCCTGACCGTGCAGGACTGGGAGGCGGGCAAGCCGGCCCGCCGCCACGCGCCGGCCTTCAACGTGCGAGCGGCCGGGTACGGGGCGGCGTGCGTGCTGCTGCTGGTCACGCTCCTTGGCACCACCTCGCGCGGCGCCTGGCTGGTCCTGGCGGTGGGCGCCGCCCTCTGGGTCGCCGGGCTGCCGCGGGCCCAGCGCTGGTCGGGCGTGCTCGGCCTGCTCTGGCCCTCCGCCGTGGCGGTCCTGCTCTCGCGCACCATCCTCGGCGGGTTCTGGGACGGCCACGGCCCCCGCAGCCTGCTGGTCCTGCTCTTCGGGATGGCCGTCGGCGCCCTGGGCTTCGGCATCGAGCGGGCCGTCGTGCAGGCCTGGCGCCGCCAGCAGTTCGCGCCCGAGGTGCGCCGGGTCTTCCAGGGGGTGGCCGGCCTCTACGTCCTCGGCGTGATCACCTTCCTGCTGGTCTCGACCGGCGGGGCGACGGCGGCCCTGGCCGGCCGCGGCATCGTCTCGGCCCAGGTGGCCCAGCAGGCGGGCAGCATCAGCCTGAGCACGCCGGACTTTCTGGCCCGGGTCGTCATGTGGCGCGACGGGCTGAAGCTGCTGGCGCGCCAGCCCCTGCTGGGCTTTGGCGGCGGCGGCTGGGCGGCCCTCTACCACACGGTGCAGTCCGCCCTCTATTGGTCGAGCCAGGCGCACGAGTCCGTCCTGCAGGCCTGGCTCGGCGGCGGCCTCTTGGCGGCGGCCGGCACGGCGGGGGTGGGCATCTGCCTGCTGGTGGAGGGCTGGCGGCGGCGGGGGGCGGGCGGCGGCGCGCCGCTGCTCTGGGGCCTCGCGGCGGCGGGCGTCGCCCTCTGGGCCCACAGCCTGGCCGACTTCGACCTCTCGATCCCGGCCGTGGCCCTGCTGCTCTGGGGGGCCGCCGGGGCCCTGCGCGGGGCCGGGCCCGTGCCCGCCGCCCCGTCCGCGCCGCCGGCCCGCGGGGTCGCCGTGGCCCGGGGCCTTGGGAGCGGGGTGGCCGTGGCGGCCGTGGCCGGCCTGCTCTTTGTGGCGGGCAGCCGCCTCAGCCAGGCGGGCGCCCTGGCGGCCGCGGGCTCCCAGGCCATGAGCGCCAAGCAGTATGCCCAGGCCTACGACAGCTACCAGGGGGCCCTGGCCCTGGAGCCCCTTGACCCGAGCGTGCTGGCCGACAAGGCGCAGCTGCTGACCCTCGCCTTCGACGCGGCCCACAGCCAGAGCTTCCGCCAGCAGGCGGCGGACACTGCCCTGGCCGCCATGCAGTTCGGGCCGGGCAACTTCGGCGTGGACGCGACGGCCCTCAACGTGCTGGGGGCCACCGACCACTGGCCGAGCGTGGCGGACGGGGCCAGGGCCATGCTGGCCAGCTTCCCCCTGGACCCGACCGTCGCCGCCCTGGGCGCCGGGGCCCTGGTCAAGGCCGGGGTGGGCGACCTCGGCGGGGGCGATTTCACCGGCGCCGGGGCCGCCCTGCAGCGCGCGGCCGCCACCGGCACCGACCTGGGCCGGCTGTATGCCGCCCACACCAACTCCCTGGCGGCGGCCAAGTTCGACCCCCCGGCCCTGGGCGAGCAGGGTGTGCTCGCCGAGGGCGAGGCCGATGCCATGCTCGGGCGGTGGACCACCGCCGCGGGGCTGCTCTCGCCCCTGCTGAAGAGCACCAGCCCGGGCATCGCCTACGAGGCCCGCATCTGGCTGGCGGCAGCGCAGCAGCGGGGCGGGGACCCGGCCCTGGCCG
Source organism: Clostridia bacterium (assembly GCA_027314765.1). Taxonomy (GTDB): domain Bacteria; phylum Bacillota; class Sulfobacillia; order RBS10-35; family JAJYVM01; genus JAJYVM01. Next base: position 7,267 of record DAHVAF010000196.1, read on the forward strand.
CCGCCACCTTCGCCCCGCTGCAACAGGATGCGAGCGCCGTGAGCGCGCGCGCCGCGGCCCTGAGATTAACTTCCGGCGCTACGGCGCCGCTGTGGGCGTCAAGCTCACGCCACACCGGCTCCGTCACTCATTCGCACGCATGTATCTGGCCAACGGTGGCGACGCGTTGAGCCTGCAGCAACTCCTTGGCCACTCCGACCTGGAGATGGTGACGCGTTACGCCAGGCTATGGGGATCCGATCTTCAGCGCCTGCATGAGCGTTTCTCACCCTTGCGGCGCCTGGAGTTGGACTGACGGTAACCTCGTGTCACTTCGGGCTCGCGACGGACGGTGGTGGCGCGAGGGTTCCGTCTCAAATTGCAGCCACGGCCCCCCTCTGTGTACGAATCGACGGAGCACACCGGGCGGCGAAGCGCTTGCACACATCGCTACACACTTGGCGCGCCATGGCGAACCTGCGCGCAATTCGGTCGCACTCACTGCTGGGCCGTATCGAACGGCCCCCGCGTCGCGGGGGCCGTCACGGACTCCCTTTGGGCGCCGTCCGCCCGAATCCCCAAGCATCAACGGCCCCAGTTACCGCCACGACGGCAAGCTTGATGAGCTCGGTCGAGGGGGTGATCACAAGGACTGACGTCGACTCCGAACGTCCTGGCGAGGCCCCGGGGTCAGCAGTCAGCATGAGACGCGCGACACGCTTTCTGGCGACGTGGATGCCGGCAGCGGCGAGATCAGCGTGGATCCGAGGGGCGCCGTAGGTCTGGCGACTGTCCTGGAAGATGGAGCGGATGCGCACAGTGAGATCGGTGTCTTCATGTA
>DAHVAF010000143.1 GCA_027314765.1 Clostridia bacterium
GGCGTCGTGGACGCGGTCAATCTGACGGATGGATCGCTGGCCAAGGTGCGGTGCAGCGGCATCGCCGCGGCCGCCATCGTTCAGCGCGAGGCCGGGATCGAGACGATCGCCCACGTGACGTGCCGAGACCGCAACGTCATCGCGCTGCAGGCGGACCTGCTCGGCGCGGCGGCGCTGGGCATCCGAAACGTCCTGGTGCTGGGTGGCGACCCGCCGACGCAGGGCGACCACCCCGAGGCGAAGGCGGTCTACGATGTCGATCCGACGGGTCTGGTGCGCCTCGCGGGCAGCCTCAACGCCGGCCGCACGGGGGCCGGGACCGATCTCGACGGTCCCACCGACCTCATGATCGGGTGCGCCGCGAACCCCGGCGCCGCGGACCTCGGCAAGGAGATCGAGAAGCTCGCGGCGCGGCGCGAGGCGGGGGCGTCCTTCTCGCAGACGCAGCCCGTCTTCGATGCCGAGAAGGTCCTGCGCTTTCAGGCGGCCGTCGAGGAGAGCGGCATCGACATGCCGATCCTCTACGGGCTGCTGCCGCTGCGCGGTGTCGAGGCTGCGCGCCGGTTCGACAAGATCCCGGGCATGGCCGTGCCGCCGCACATCACCGAGCGCCTGGCCAAGGCCGGTCCGGAGGCCGAGGAGGCCGAGGGCCTGCGCATCGCCGCGGAGGTCGCGGCGCAGTTGGCCCCGCATGTGCGGGGCCTCCATGTATTCCCCATGGGGCGCACCCAGACTGTGCTGACCATCGCCGCCGCAGTCGGACGCCGGCCGGTTGACGCGGCCGGGGTCAAGGCCTAGCCTTCCCTCGTGGGCCAGCGGATCTGCGTCACGGGTGGAGCGGGCTTCGTCGGGACGCACACGGTCGCGCGCCTGCTGGCCGTCGGCGCCGATGTGCTTGTTGTTGACGACCTCTCGCGGGACGGCACACTCAAACCCACCGACGCCGACTTCGCCAAGGTCGACATCGGCGACTTTGGGCGACTCCAGGCGACCCTGATGGCGTTTCGTCCCGAAGCCGTCATCCATCTGGCGGCCCGCACCGCCGCGACGGCCATGGGGGCCGAAGCGCTGGCCGCCGCCCAGGTGAACGTCGTCGGGACGCTCGCCACGCTCGAGGCGGCCTCCGCCGCCGGTGCCGAGCGCGTGGTCCTCATGTCGTCAGCGGCGGTCTATGGCGACCCGCGCCCGGAGCTCCTCCCTCTCGCTGAGGACGCGCCCCTGGCGCCGATCGCCCCGTACGGGGCATCGAAAGCCGCCGCAGAGGCCTACGCGAGCGCCTTCGACCGCACAGGCCGGATGCGCTGCACAATCGTCCGCCCCAGCAACATTTACGGCCCCCTCCAGCGGACCGACCTCGAGGGCGGCGTTGTCGCCCGCTTCTGCGAGGCGCTCTCCCGCGGCGATCAGCCCACCATTTTCGGCGACGGGCTCCACGTGCGCGACTATGTGTATGTCGGGGACGTGGCCGAGGCGCTCACGCGGATGGTCCAGGACGACGGGGCCGCCGGCCAGACGTTCAACGTGAGCACCGGGGTCGGGTGCACGGTCGCGGATCTGTTCACCCGCGTGGCCGCTGCCGTCGGCTACCGTGGCGAGCCCAGAATCGCGCCTGCGCGGCCCGGTGACATCAGGGACAGCCGGCTCGCCGCCGAGCGGGCGGCCCACGTCCTTGGCTGGCGCGCGCGCACAGGCCTTGACGACGGCCTCAGGCGGACGCTCGCCGCCTCACGGTAGCACCGCGGACGCCGGACCGGCCTCCGGTGCGAAGCCGACGGCCACCGGCGCCCGCAGCCGCCCGTCGGAGCCCCGCTCCGAATACTCCACCAGCACGCAGAGCGATGGACGCACAAACGCGACTTCCACGTCGGGCGCCCGGCGAGTGGGGTAGGGCGGGGCCAGGTGAGGCTGGCGGCGAAGGAAGGCGGCCACCTCGGCCAGGTGCGCCTCCGTGAGGCCGGAGGACACGCCGCCGAGGTCAATCAGCCGACCTTCATCATCGTACGCGCCGATGAGCAGCGACCGGCACCGGCCGCCACGGGACGTGTAGCCCACCACGGCGCAGAGCTGCCTGCGCCGTACCTTGACCTTGCGCCACAGGGCAGATTCTCCGGCGACATACGGGCTGTCGGCCCGCTTCCCGACGACGCCCTCCCAGCCACGCGACCGCATCTCCTCGAACAGGGACTGACCCTGCCCAGCCACCGTCGGCGTCGCGAGCACGACGCGACTTGGGCGGAGCACGCGAGCG
>DAHVAF010000209.1 GCA_027314765.1 Clostridia bacterium
GCAGGTTGCTCACGTGTTACTCACCCGTCCGCCGCTGAGAGCCGAAGCCCTCCGCTCGACTTGCATGCGTGAAGCGCGCCGCCAGCGTTCGTCCTGAGCCAGGATCAAACTCTCCGTGATATCCACGGCGCCTGCAGCCTACGCCGCAAGCGGTGATCCTTCGAGTCCCCATGCCCCCGGTTGGCCTTTTCTGCCACCGAAGGCTCAATTAACGGGCCGCCTTCGCCCTTTTTTTCCCCACACACTGTTCAGTTGCCAAGGTCCCGCGGCCGAGTTCCGGCAAGACAGAAGCCTAACACGGCCTCCCTGGCCAGTCAACCGAACGACTGCTCCGACTTCCCGGAATCTTCACGTTCGCGGCCGGCTCCGCCATCATGCACCCGCGGCGCGCCGGCGGACAACCCGCAATGCGCGCCAGCGCTGCCACTGCGTCCACGCCAAACTGCGCGGCCGCGGCCCGTGACCGGGCGCCCGCACGCTGCCGCCGCGCTCTTTCGTGACGCGCGGCCGCACTCCGCCGGCGCCGCACGGGCGTGCTTGTCGGCGTCCTATTCCGGCCGCATCAGCGGGAACAGGATGACGTCGCGGATGGACTCCGCGCCGGTCAGCAGCATGGCGAGGCGGTCGATGCCGACCCCGAGGCCGCCCGTCGGCGGCATGCCGTATTCGAGCGCCAGAATGAAGTCCTCGTCATACGGATGCGCCTCGTCGTTGCCGCGCGCCCGCTCGGCCGCCTGCTCCAGGAAGCGCTCGCGCTGGTCGTCGGGGTCGTTCAGCTCCGTGAACGCGTTGCCGAGCTCGAAGCCGCCGACGATGGGCTCAAACCGCGCCGCCACCCGCGGATCGTCCTGGCGCTTCTTCGCGAGCGGCGAGATCTCGACGGGGTGGTCCATCAAAAACGTCGGCTGGATCAGCCGCGGCATCACCAGGTGGTCGACGCAGGCGTCGATGACCTGGCCGCGGGTTGACGCGCCTGCGACGTCGACGCCCTTCGTGCGGGCCGCGGCCCGCACCTCGTCATCGGACGCCGCCAGCACGTCGACGCCCAGCTGCTCGCGCAGCGCGGCCAGCATCGACAGGCGCCTCCACGGCGGGGCCAGCTCGATCTCGTGGCCGCGGAAGGTGACCTTGGTGCCGCCGGTCGCTGCGATGGCGGCGTCGGCCACCATCTCCTCGGTCAGGCGCATGATGTCCTCGTAATCCGCGAAGGCCTGGTAGACCTCGAGCATGGTGAACTCGGGGTTGTGGCGCCAGGAGAGCCCCTCGTTGCGGAAGTCGCGCCCGATCTCATAGACCCGCTCCAGGCCGCCGACGATCAGCCGCTTCAGATGCAGCTCCGTGGCGATCCGCAGGTGCAGGTCCATGTCCAGGGCGTTGTGATGCGTCGTGAAGGGCCGCGCCGTCGCGCCGGCGGCCATCGAGCCGAGAATCGGCGTCTCGACCTCGACGAAGCCGCGCGCGTCCAGAAAGCGGCGCATGGCCGTCACCATGCGGGCGCGGACGAGGAAGCGGTCGCGCGCCTCGGGGTTGACGATGAGGTCGACATACCGGTGCCGGTACCGCAGCTCGACGTCGCGCAGGCCGTGCCACTTCTCGGGCAGCGGGCGCAGGCCCTTGGCCAGCATCGTCCAGGCGCCGGCCTCCACGCTGACCTCGCCGCGCCGGGTGCGCATCAGGGTGCCCTCGACACCGATGTGGTCCCCGCGGTCCAGCTCGGTGAAGCCCTCGAAGGCGCCCTCGCCCAGCTTGTCCACGCGCGCATAGATCTGAATGGTGCCCGAGGCGTCCTGCAGGTCGGCGAACGCCGCCCGGCCGTGCACGCGAACGGTCATCACGCGCCCGGCGACACGCGCGGCTTGGCCCGTCCGGGCCTCGAAATCGCGGACGAGGTCGGCCGCATGGTCGTCCTGCGCAAAGCGTGCCCCGAACGGGTCGAGCCCGGCGGCGCGCAGCCGAGCAAGCTTGGCGCGCCGCGCCGCCAGCTCGGATTCCGGACTGCCGCCCTGCGGCGGCGTCATGGCCTACCTCGCGACGGCGAGGATCTCATATCGCGCGACGCCGGCCGGCAGACGCACCTCAACCGTGCTGCCGGTGGCCTGGCCGAACACCGCCTGGCCCACGGGGCTCTGGTAGGAGATGCGGTTCTGGCCCGGGTCGGCCTCGCTGCTGCCGACAATGGTGTACTCGAAGATCTCCCGCGTCTCCATGTCGCGCAGCGTGACGCTGCTGCCGATGTTGACCCGGTGCGGGTCGACCTCGGCCTCGCTGACGATGCGCGCGCTGCGCAGCGTCTTCTCGAGCGTGAGGATGCGGCCCTCGACGAACGCCTGCTCGTTCTTGGCCTCCTCGTACTCGGAGTTCTCCGAGAGGTCGCCGAAGTCGCGCGCGACCTTGATGCGCTCCGCCACCTCGCGCCGGCGGACCGTCTTCAGAAACTCAAGCTCGTCCTCAAGCTTATGCAGCCCATCGGCGGTCAGCAGGACCTCGCGCTCGCGCTCTGCCATCCAGCGATCGCCCCTTGCACTGGACCGCGTTCCGGCGGACGGCCACCCGCCGCCCGCCTGTTGCGGAAAGTCATTATGCCCGCCAGAGCCAGCACCTGTCAATGGGCGCCGCGTAACTTGGCCCGGTGTCCACTGATCGCCTGCCTCAGCGCTGCCCAGTCGCGGCAGGCCTGCGGCCGGCTTGGCCCCACCGCTTTGCGGTCTTTGCTCGCATCGTCCGGGCCCCGGTTGCGCTTCCGCCCCTGTCCATGGTGGCCGCGTCACGCCGCCCAGCCGCTTCGCCCGCCGCGTCTCGGCCCCTGCTCCATGCGGGCGCGCCTCGGCCCAGGTCGCTGCATCCGCTTCCCGTCCCGGGCGCCGGTCATCCCGATCGATCCTGGCGCGGCTCATCGCGGTCGGAGCTCGCGTCATCCGAAGCCGGCCATCCACCTGTATGGGGTGGGCGCGGTAGAATTCCAGGGAAAGAAGGGGTGGCCCGATGAAGGCGACGTTCCTTGGGCAGTCCGGATGGCTGATCGACACCGGCAGCGACAGGCTCGCCCTCGACCCCTGGCTGACCGGCAACCCGCTGGCGTCCCAGAAGGCCGAGGACATCCGCTGCAACTACCTGCTCCTCACGCACGCCCACGACGACCACATCGCCGACACGGAGCCCATTGCGAAAAAGAACGACGCCCTGGTCATCACGACGAACGAGATCGCCGGCCAGTTGGCCGGGCGCGGCGTGCGCTGCCACCCCATGCACGTCGGCGGCACCCACACCTTCCCCTTCGGCAAGGTGCGCATGACCGTCGCCTTCCACGGATCGGGCATCGCCGGCGGCTTCCCGTGCGGCTTTCTCGTCGAGACCCACGGCAAGCGCATCTTCCATGCCGGCGACACGGCCCTTTACAGCGACCTGAAGCTGCTGCACGAGCTCTGGGGGCCGGTCGATCTGGCGATGCTGCCCATCGGCGGCAACTTCACCATGGACGCGGACGACGCGGTGACGGCGGCACGCTGGATCCAGCCGCGGCTGGTGGTTCCGATGCACTACAACACCTTCCCGCTCATCGAGGCGGACGCGGAGGCGTTCTGCCGCCACTGCGCGCAGGCGGGGGTGTCGGCCAAGGTCGTGAAGCCGGGGGAAACCATCGAGGTATAGGGAGACCGGCATCCGAAGAGGTTTTGGTGGCGGCGGCGCCTGTGCGCCGCCGCATCAAAGCTATTCCTCGGCGTGGCTCCGGTCGGGGGTGACGGCCGCCTGCGCGAGGACCTCCTCGGTGGCGAAGATCGGTGCCTGCGCGCGCAGGGCGAGGGCGACGGCGTCGGTGCTCCGGCAGTCGACCTCGATCACCCCGCGGTCGGTGCCGATCTCCAGCTGGCAGATGAACGTTTCGTCGCGCAGGTCGTGGATGACGACGCGCGTGAGGCTGCCCTGCAGGCGGCCGATCACGGTGGCCAGCAGGTCGTGGGTCATGGGGCGCTGAACGTGAATGCCCTCCGCGGCCACGGCGATCGCCGTCGCCTCGAAGACGCCGATGGTCATGGGCAGGAGGCGCTGGCCGTCGGCCTCGCGCAGGATCAGCAGGTGCTCGTGGCTGCCCTGGACCTGGCCGACACTGAGGACCTGCATCCGCACCATCGCGGCTTCCCCTCCCGCAGCATCGTTGAATTTGGGGCCGGGTCCGTCGCAAATGCACTTGATTCGGTGTATTCGGGTCATCGGGGCCGTATCCTCTCGCTCAGCTCGCTGGGAGGTTGTGCCGCGGGAGCGTGCAGGCGGCGATGCGGCGCAGGCCTTCCAGGGTCAGCATCGGGTCGACCTTGTCGGCGTCGACCGTGCGGCTGTGGGGCGCGATCAGGGCGGCCAGGCCGCCTGTGGCCACCACGGGCGGGTTGCCGCCCAGCTCGGCGCGCACGCGCTCGACCAGCGCGTCCACCAGGCCCACGCTGCCGTAGACGATGCCGGCCTGCATGGCCTCCACCGTGTTGCGGCCGATCGTGCGGGCCGGGGCGGCCAGCTCCACGCGGAAGAGGCGCGCGGCGCGCTCCACCAGGGCGTCGGCCGATGTGACGACGCCGGGGGCGATGGGGCCGCCGAGGTAGACGCCGCCCGGGCCGATGGCCTCCAGCTTCGTCGCCGTGCCGAGGTCGACGACCACGACCGGGGCGCCGAAGCGGTGCAGGGCCGCCACCGCGTTCACGATGCGGTCGGCGCCGACCTCGGAGGGGCGGTCGACGTCGAAGGTGAGGCCGGCGGCGGAGGCCGTGCCGGCCGTCACCACCAGGGCGTCGGTGCCGAGGTAGCGGCGGCAGAGGTCCTGCCAGACGGGCGTCAGCGACGGCACCACCGAGGCGATCACGGCGGTGCGCAGGTGCGCGGCCGGGACCTGGCGGGCGTTGAGCAGGCCCTGCAGAAGGAGGGCCGTCTCGTCGGCCGTGGCGTCGCGGCGCGTGTTCAGGCGCCAGCTGTACCGCAGGGACTCGCCGTCGTAGACGCCGATCTTCACGTGCGTGTTGCCGATGTCGACCGCGAGCAGCAGGACGGCCACCTCCAGCGACGGAGCGACGCGGCGGAGCCAAGTTCAAGACGGGCGCGGAACCGGCGCAGGGCCAGGTACACCGATAGGAGCACCGACGCGACGGGTTCGGGACCCGGAACCCAAGCAGGGCCGAAGCCGGGAACTGGAGCTGGGCCGGATCGGGGCCGGGGGCCGGGGCCGGGACCGGGGCCGGGGCCGGGACCGGGACCGGGGCCGGGGCCGGAGGCCGGATCGGGGCCGGGGCCCGGGACCGGAGGCCGGATCCGGGGCCGCCGGATCCGGTACCGGACGCGGGCCACGGGACAGGCGACTACGACGCCTCTGATGCCACGTCGCGGTGGGCCGGCAGGCCGCCCGCGGCGGTCGCGCTCCGGACCGCGTCGGCGACGG
>DAHVAF010000215.1 GCA_027314765.1 Clostridia bacterium
GGCCGGCTCCCTCATCACCCTGCGCCACGAGGGCATCCGCTCGCGGCAGACCTGCCTGGCGACCTGCATCGGCTGGGAGACGAGCTTCGCGCGCCTGGCGGAGATTGTGGACCGATAGGGCCTGCCGTCAGGTCGCCGCGCGGTGGGGCGTCCGCAGCGCGTCGCGCCGCTCCATGTCGGGCTGCCGCCCGGCGGGAACCACGATGGCGCCGAAGGGGCAGATGCGCTCGCAGGCCCGGCAGTCCCAGCAGAGGTCCCGGTCGACGCGGATCCAGCTGGGCTCCAGGTCCAGGGACAGGGGATGCGTGGCGTTGCAGGCCCGGGCGCACAGCTCGCACCCGACGCGCCGCTCGTGGTCGACCACGGCGCTCACGGCAGCTTCCCCCGTCTCCCCTCAGAACGGCGGGGAGAACGGATGCCCGGGATTGCTCGCCGCGATGAGGTGGAAGAGCCAGCCCAGCAGCGCGCCCCCACGGTCAGCGCGCTCACCGTCACCCCGTTCAGCCGCACGGTCGCCGGCCCCGTGGCGAAGTCCAGCACGGCGACCTTGCGCGTGACATACAGCCAACCGGCAAAGCCGGCCACCACCAGGACGAAGCAGAGCGTCGTCGGCACCCAGATCGCGAAGAAGATCAGGCTCCGCCAGCTGGCGACCGGCGTGCCCGAGGTCAGGAGGGTGCGCGCGAACTCGCCGAAGACGAGCAGCATCACGGCCGCGACCGCCACCGGCACCAGCCGGTCGAGCCAGCGGCCGGCGGCGCTCCGGAACGGCGTCCCATGCGGCGGGCCGGCGGGCCGCTCGCCGGGGGCGGACCCGCCGGCGGGCCTCGGCAGGGCGGCCATCGCTCCCACCTCCCGCGCAGGGCCTCCGCCACGCTGCCCCCGTCCCACCCCGCCGGGCCGCCCGACTGGCGCCGTCCGCCGCGCCCGGTCTATGCTGTTCCCTGAAGCGTTCCGATGGTACGCGCGGGTGCTCCCACGCGTACGCGGGGTCACAGGAGGTCTGACCACCCATGCCGGCCGACAAGCGTGAGGTCATCCGCGCCCTCGGGCGCGCCAAGCTCCCCGGCGCCGAGCAGGGCGCGATCGCCCAGGGCCTGGTCCAGGACGTGGTCGTGGACGGCGACCGCGTGCGCGTCTACCTCTTCGACAAGGTGGCCAGCGGCCGGCCGATCCCCGCCGAGTGGCCGGCTGCCCTGCAGCAGGCGGTCGAGGCCGTGGCCGGCGTGCGCCAGGCGACCATCGAGCTGCGCTCCGCCGGCACCGCGCCGACCGCCCAGCCCCAGCGCGGCCGCCCGCGCATCCAGCTCGGCGAGACGACCGCCGCCCTGGCCGTCGCCAGCGGCAAGGGCGGCGTCGGCAAGTCGACGATCGCGGCCAACCTGGCCGTGGCCCTCGCCGACCTCGGCTACCGCGTCGGCGCGCTGGATGCCGACATCTACGGCTTCTCGCTGCCGAGCCTGCTCGGCTCGCTCGAGGCGCCCGAGATGACGCCCGAGCGCCGCATCCTGCCGACGCGCGCCGAGGGCGTGCACCTCAGGTCGATGGACTACTTCGTCCCCGGCAACAAGCCGGTGGTGTGGCGCGGCCCGATGCTGGGCAAGGCCCTGCAGCAGTTCCTGCAGGACGTGGACTGGGGCGACCTGGACTTTCTGGTCCTGGACCTGCCGCCCGGCACCGGCGACATCGCCCTCGACGTGCACGAGATGCTGCCGCAGTGCAGCGAGCTGATCGTGACGACGCCCGACCCGCTGGCGGCGCGCGTCGCCGTTCGCGCGGGCCAGATGGCGCTCACCACGAACCACCCGCTGCTCGGCGGTGTGGAGAACATGACCTACCTGCCGTGCGACCGCGGCCCCGCCCACAAGCCGTTCGGCGCGGGCGGCGGCCAGGCCGTGGCCCAGGAGCTGGGCGTGCCGCTGCTGGCGGAGGTGCCCCTGGGCAGCGCCCGCCGTGACGGCACCGGCGTGTTCACCAAGGACAGCGAGGCGGGCCGGATCTTCCGGGCCTTGGGCGAGAAGATCGCCGAGAGCCTGGGCGCCGCGGCGGACTGATTCGGTCGGCGGGCGCGTACGCGCCCGCCGTCACAAAACGGCTTCCGGAGGTAGTTTGTGGAGATTGCGGTCAAGCCGGACGACGTGCGGGGCGCGCCCCCCATCATGCCGGCGCACGTCGAGCTGCCGGATGTGACGGCGGAGGACGCCTTCGCGATGCGGCTGCTGGCCCGCGACGGCGACCTGTGGGTGCGGGTGGCCGGGGAGGCGTCCCCGCGCCAGGTCACGGGAATTTGGTCCGACCCGCACAACGCGGCCCGAGTCACGCTATTCTTTGCATAATGGCCAAGCAACTTGAGCCCCCGCAGCCGCTGCCGACCGCGCCCGACCCGTACGCCGGCATGGTCGACCACTTCGACCTCATGGCGCAGACGGGCTGGGGCGCCGACCTCGAGGCCGCCTTCATCGATTTCATCGAGCCGTCCGGGCACTGGCGCTGCCTGGAGGCCGGCTGCGGCACGGGCCGCTTCGCCCTGCGCCTGGCTGAGCGCGTGGCCGGTGTCGTCGGCACCGACCGCTCCGAGCCCATGATCGCGCGCGCCCGCGTGAACGCCGCCCGCGGCGGGATCGGCAACGCGCGCTTCGAGGTGGCGGCCGTGGAGTCGCTGCCGGGGCCGCTGCGCAGCACCTTCGACCTGGTGGTGGCGATCCGGGTGCTGTTCTTTCTGCCCGACCCCGTGCGCGGGCTGAAGCAGCTGGTGCCGACAGCCGTGCCGGGCGGCTGGGTCGCCATCTGCAACCCGCATGCGCGCATGTCGCCGGAGGTGGCCGCCAGCTATGCGGACGCCAACGGGCTGGAGGGCTTCGCCCGCGAGTCGCTGGCCGGTTGGGCGCGCGTGGCGGCGCGCCACCTGGCCTGGGACGAGGAGACCGCCGTCGTGCGCCTGCAGGAGGCCGGCCTGACCGAGGTCACGGCCACGCCGGCGCTGGAGGGCCTCGGCCTGTTCGCAAAGGGCCGGCGGCCGCCGAGCTCGGCGGGGTAAGGCAAGACGCCAAGCGCGCCCGTGTCGCGGTGGGCGCGGCCGGGCCGTCCGGTGAGGGGCTTATGACCAAGAGCGCGAGGTCCGCCATGCGCGCGTATGCGATCGCCGAGGGTGGCCTGATGGCCGCCCTTTCTGCGCTGCTGACCATCGTCGGCGGCATCCTGCCGGCTGGAGGCCTGCTCTTACGCATCGCGGCGTGCGTGCCCGTCGCGCGGGTGACGGCGCGGCACGGGCGGCGGGCCGGGGCGGCCACCTCCGTGGTTGTCGGCCTGCTCGCGGCGACGGTGTTCGGACCGCTGGCCGGCCTCTTCCGGCTCGTGCAGCTGGGCGGCTTCGCCGTGACCCTCGGCTGGGCGCAGCGGCGGTCGTGGAACGCCATCGCGGCGGTGGCCTTCTCGGCGGCCGGCGGCGCCGTGACGGCCGTCCTCAGCATCCTGGAGTCGGCGGTCGTCACCGGGATCAACCCGCTGACCGCGACCCAGGTGCAGTTCCGCCTCTCGCTCGACACGGCGGCGGCCGTGCTGCCGCGGGCGTACGCCATGCTGCACGTCGGCGCCGGCCTGCAGGCCTGGGTGGCGGGGTGGCTGGCCACGCTGCGCGCCTCGATCCCCACCCTGTCGGTGCTGGCGCTGGCCGGGTTCGTGGTCGCCTACTCCATCGGCTTCGCGGTGCTGCTGTATGTGGCCGACCGGGCCGCGGCGCGGCGGGTGGGCGATCCCCTGCCCCAGCTGCCGCGCCTGGTGGAGGCGGCGCTCGCCATCGCGCTGCGGTGGGTGTCGATGCTGCGGGGGCGCGCGGGGGCGCGCTAGCCGGCCTGTCAGATTCGCCCCGCCCCCATTCGTCGACCTGGGTAGAGGGGGTCTTCCGCGGATGCGGTTCATGATGCTGATGATTCCGAAAGGGTACACGGAGGCCGAGCCGAGCGCGATGCCGACGGCCGAGATGATCGCCGCCATGATGAAGTACAACGAGGCGCTCGCCCAGGCGGGGGTCCTGCTCTCGCTGGACGGCCTCCACCCGCCGTCGACGGCGGTCCGGGTCCGCTTCGGCGGCGGCAGGGCCATCGTCACCGACGGTCCGTTCGCCGAGGCCAAGGAGGCGATCGGCGGCTACTGGCTGATCCGCACAGGCTCGCGCGATGAGGCGATCGCCTGGGCCAGCCGCTGCCCGGCCCAGGACGGCGACGTGATCGAGGTGCGGCAGGTCCACGATATGGACGAGTTTCCACCGGAGAGCGTTCCGGAGATGTCCCCCGAGCTCAGGCGCAGGGGCGAGGGCTCCTGAGGCCAGAGTCCCGCAATGCAGAAGAAGCCGCTCCGGCGCCCGAGGCCTCACGTTGCCCGCATGAGAAAGATCACGGTCATCAACTGGGTCAGCCGCGACGGCGTGATGGAGCTGCGGGAGGGGTCCGCCGCCTATGACTACAGCGACGAGGTCGTGGGCCGGGCGATGGCGGAGCGCATGGCCGGCGGTGAGGGCGGCGGACTGCCGCTCGGGCGGAGGACGTACGAGATGCTCCACCGGGCCTGGACTCCCCGGACGGGCAACCCTGACACCGAGGTCCGCAACCGGCGCCAGAAGTACGTCGTCTCGGCGACCCTGCGCGAGCCGCTGCGGTGGGTGAACTCGACGCGGCTGGCCGGCGATCCGGCCGAGTCCGTGGCAAGGCTGAAGGGCGAGCCCGGGGGCGACCTTGCCATCCTGGCCAGCGGCCAGCGGATCCACGCGCGCTCCCGGCACGGCCTGATCGACGGCCACCTGCTCCTGATCTACCCGGCCGTCCGCGGCACGGGCCTGCGCCTCTTCCCCGGCGACAGCGCCGGCAGGCCGCGGCTGCGCGATTCCGCGACCACGCCCAGGGGTGTGGTCATCGCCACCTTCGAGACGGCCAGGTGAGCAATCCGGAAGAAGCCCGCCCGGCACCCGGGCGGCTATCCTGTTGGCAACTCATTTCAGGGAGGGATTGCGCGTGAGTGGAGTGCGGCTCCTCGTCGGGACCCACAAGGGCGGGTTCGTCCTGACGGCGGACGGCAAGCGCGGGCAGTGGAGCGTCAGCGGCCCCCACTTCCCGGGCTGGGACGTCTACCACATGAAGGGCTCGCCGGCCGACCCGAACCGGATCTACGCCTCGCAGTGCAGCGGCTGGTTCGGCCAGGTCGTCCAGCGCTCCGACGACGGCGGCCAGAGCTGGCAGCCGGTGGGCAACGAGTTCGCCTACGACGGCGCGACGGGCACGCACCAGTGGTTCGACGGCACGCAGCACCCGTGGGAGTTCAAGCGGGTCTGGCACCTGGAGCCATCGCTCACCGACCCCGACACCGTGTACGCCGGCGTGGAGGATGCGGCCCTCTTCCGCACCCGGGACGGCGGACGCACCTGGCACGAGCTCTCCGGGTTGCGCAAGCACACCTCGGGCCCGCAGTGGGCGCCGGGCGCCGGCGGCATGGGCCTGCACACGATCCTGCTCGATGAGAAGAACCCCCAGCGCATGTACATCGCAATCTCGGCGGCCGGCGCCTTTCGCACCGAGGACGGCGGCGAGACCTGGCGGGCCATCAACCGGGGCCTGCGCTCCGACTACATCCCCGACCCCGAGGCCGACGTCGGGCACTGCGTGCACAGCATGGCGCTGCACCCGTCGCGGCCGGACACGCTGTTCATGCAAAAGCACTGGGACGTCATGCGCACGGACGACGCCGGCGGCCAGTGGCACGAGGTCAGCGGGAATCTCCCCTCCGACTTCGGCTTTCCGATCGCCGTGCACGCGCACGAGCCGGAGACGATCTACGTCGTGCCGATCACCAGCGACTCGCACCACTTCCCGCCCGAGGGCAAGCTGCGCGTCTACCGGAGCCGCACGGGCGGCAACGAGTGGGAGGCGCTGACCAGGGGGCTGCCGCAGCAGGACTGCTACGTGAACATCCTGCGCGACGCCATGGCCCTGGACAAGCTGGACCCCTGCGGCATCTACTTCGGGACCACGGGCGGCCAGGTGTACGGCTCGCCGGACGGCGGCGACAGCTGGACCGAGATCGCATCCAACCTGCCCGCCGTGCTCTCGGTCGAGGTCCAGACCCTGGCATGATCCGCGTGACGGTGCCCGCCCACCTGCGGGCCATGGCCGGCGTCAACGGCGAGATCACCCTGCAGGTGGACGGCGCGGTCACCCAGGGCTCCGTGCTGGACGCCCTCGAGGCGAGGTACCCCGTGCTGCGCGGCACGATCCGCGACCACGGGACCAAGGCGCGGCGGCCGTTCGTGCGCTACTTCGCGTGCGGCATGGACCTGTCGCAGGAGCCCGCGGATGCGCCCCTGCCCGCGGCGGTGGCCGATGGCGCCGAGCCCTTCCGGGTGATCGGCGCCCTCGCCGGGGGCTGAGGTTCAGGCAGGAAGCGCCCGCCCCGCGGCCCCCACCGAGCGGCTCGCCCCGGGTGGAGCCGTTCCGGCAGCGCCCGCGTGAGATGGCCGTACCCGTACTTCTGGCTCGACGCCGAGCGCGTGAAGGTGCGCGAGGGTCGAGGCCGGCCGCGGCCGGCGAAGGATCCCATTCGCGGCAGCATGAGGAGGTCGGTCGCGATGGAGCTTGAGGTGCCCGGCGCGCGCCTCCGCTACGATGTCACGGGCGCCGGACCCGTCCTGCTGCTGATTCCCGGCGGACCCGCCGATGGCGCGGCCTTCAGCCGTCTGGCGCCCCTGCTCAGCGACGCCTTCACCGTCGTCACGTACGACCCCCGCGGACTCTCGCGCAGCACCGTCGCCGACCGCGGTGCCGACATCCCCGTGACGACGCAGGCGGACGACGCGGACCGGCTGCTGGCTGCCGTCACCGCCGATCCCGCGTACGTGTTCGGCAGCAGCGGCGGGGCGACCACCGGCGTCGACCTCGTGGCCCGCCACCGGGGGCGCGTCCGCCTGCTGGTGGCGCACGAGCCGCCGCTCATCCAGCTGCTGCCCGACCGCGAGGCGCAGCTGCAGCTGGCGGCCTTCGAGGACATCGAGGCGACCTACCGGCGCCAGGGAGCCGGCGCGGCCCTCGGCAAGTTCATGGCGGTGGCGGGCATGGCCCCCACCGCCGAGCCGATTCAGCTTCCACCGGCGGCGCTGCCCAACATCGAGCTCTTCCTCGCGCACATGATGCGGGCGATCGTGGCCTACGAGCCTGACCTCGCCGCCCTGCGCGGCGCGCCGGTCGCCGCCGGGGTGGGCGCCACCTCCGCCGGCCAGGTGGCCCACCGCGGCGCCCTGGCCCTGGCCGGGCGCCTTGGCACGGCGCCCACCGAGTTCCCCGGCGGACACCCTGGGTTCGCCACGGACCCCGAGCCGTTCGCGGCGACGTTGCGCCGGCTTCTCGCCGCGGCGTAACCCGCAGCAGCCGTCATGACGCGGCGGCGCGCAGGCGCCGCCGCTCCCTACGCCTCCGCTTCGGCGGCCTTTCGCCGGTGCTCGGCCTGAATCGCGGCCAGCTTGGCCGGGTCCGTCAGCAGGTCGATGGCGGCCATCGCCATCAGCTTCGCCGCCTGATGCATCGCCTGCCGCGCCATGTCGGAGTCCGTCGCCACGGCGAACTCCGGCGTGTGCGGGGCCACGGCCTCCTCCTCGGACACCGGCAGGTTGAACGTGAGGTGCGGGATCTTGTAGCTCACGTTGCCGCTGTCCGCCGAGGCATACTGCTGCGGGTCGGAGGCCGGCACGGGCAGGCCCAGCGCGGGCAGGTTGTCGCAGACGACCTGGCGGTAGGACTGCAGCACGAGGCGCTCCTTGAAGGTGGGGCGCTCCTCGATGTCGAGGCGGCATCCGGTCGCGATTGCACCGGCGCGCGCGCAGTCGCGCACGCGCTCCACGACGCCCATCAGCACCCGGTGGTTGATGGCGCGTACCGACATCGAGATCTCGGTCTCGGCGGGCACGATGTTGGCGGCCTCGCCGCCCTTGGTGATGATGCCGTGGATCCGGACGTCGCCCGTCACATGCTGCCGCATGGCGTTGACCGCCGTGAACGTGAGCATGGCGGCGTCGGCGGCGTTCACGCCCTCGTGCGGGGCGGCGCCCGAGTGGGCGGAGCGGCCGTGGAACTTGAACTTCAGCATGTGGGCGGCGATGTTGGGCGCGCCCACGCGCACGTGTCCGCCGCCGCCCGGGTGGAACATCAGCGAGGCGTCGGCGAC
>DAHVAF010000217.1 GCA_027314765.1 Clostridia bacterium
TGTATCTGGGCCGCCGAAAGACCCTGACGTCCTCCGCGTGGAGCGGATTGCGCGCCGGCTCGGCCTCCGGTGCTCGGCGCGCCACAAAGGCGATGCGCGTCCCGTCCGGCGACCACACGGCCTCCCCCACGCCACCGCCCAGCGAGGTCAGCTGGCGGGCTTCCCCGCCCGCCGCCAGCGGCAGGAGCCACAGCTCGGCCTTGCCCGACCGGTCGCTGAGGAACGCGACGGAGCGCCCGTCGGGCGACCACCGCGGGGCCGTATCCCTGCATGCTCCCGACGTCAGGGCGCGGGGCTCGCGACCTTCGGTCGCGAGCCAGACGGACCTGATGTACCCCCTGCGGTCCGGGGCGATCTGCTCGACACCGAACGCGGCCGCATGGCCGTCGGGGGCCAGTTGCACGTCGGTCAGCCAGCGGAAGCGGCAGAGGTCCTCCACCTTGAGCGTGCTCGCCACGAGCGGGCCTCCTCTCGGGGAGCGAAGCTTCGCCGTGGCGTGTCGCGGTTCCCGCCGAACCGGCTTGGCGGTTAGTCCATTCCATACTATTCTGGGCTAGGTGATCGCGCACCGTGGCCGACTCAGGCTTCGAGCTGCTGCTCCTCGGCCTCCTCAAGAACCAGAGCCAGCACGGGTACAGCCTGCTCGAGTCCGTGGACAAGAACGCGGGCGCGTTGCTGGGGCTCTCGCGCGCCACCGCGTACCAGGTGCTGCGCCGCCTCGAGCGTCAGGGCTGGGCCATCTCCGCCACCGAGCAGGTCGGAAACCGCCCGCCGCGGCGTGTGTACTCCATCACGGCCGAGGGCGAGGCCCGGTGCGTGGACATGCTGCGCGCGGGGCTGGCGGCGGGCCCGCCGGGGCCGCCGCAGGCCGACGTGGCGCTGATGTTCATGGACCAGCTCTCCAAGCAGGAGCGCCTCACCGCCCTGCGCGCGCGGCTGCGCGGCGCCGAGGCCCATGCCCGCCGCCTGCGCGAGGCCCCGTCCCACGGCGCCGGCAGCTCGGTCGACGATGCCATCGCCAACATGCGGGCGCACGCGGAAACGGAGGTGCAATGGCTGCGCGCCCTGGTCGACGCCCTGGAGAACCCGCCGAAGGGAGCGAGCGCCGATGTTCGTGTCGATCAACCGCCTGGAGGTACCCGACGACGCCAGCGCCCAGCGCATTGAGCAGGGCTTCGCCCATGCCGGCGGCATGGGCGGGGTGCCCGGCTTTGTCCGCTTCGAGCTGTGGAAGAGCCCGGACGGGCACAGCTTCGAGGTGGTGACCCACTGGCAGAGCGGGGCCGACTTCGACGCGTGGCGCACAAGCGACGCCTTCCGCCACGCCCACCGCGACACCGGCGGCACGGAGCGCGTCAAGTCCCAGCTGGTGACCTACGACGTGCTGATCAGCCGCTGAGCCGAGGGGTGGGGCCCCGTTCGGGGCCCCACCCACCCGCTCACTTGACTCCGGAGATGTCCCACAGCCAGGGCTGCTGCATCCCGTACGCGTTCGGGATGGCCGCCGAGTTCAGGGCCGTGTTGTAGGCCATCAGGCCGTCCGGCGTATAGAGGAACACGTAGGGCGCGTCCTGATAGATCGTCTGCTGCAGGGTGTCATAGGCCGTCTGCCGCGCGCTGGTCGAGGCCGTGGCGTTGCCGGCCGCGAAGGCCTGGTCGACCTTCGGATCACAGAACTTGCCGTAGTTGAGGGCCCCGTTGCAGGCGAAGAAGGTCGCGAACTGCGACGGGTCGGACCCGAAGCCCGAGCCGACCAGCGAGAAGTCGAAGTTGCCCTTCCTGTCGGTGGCCAGCATGGTGGCGAAGTCCATCTGCTGGATCTTGACGTTGAGGCCGACCGCCTGCAGGTCCTGCTGGATCAGGGGCGCCGACTCCATGCGGATCTGGTTGCCGGTCGGCACAAGCAGCGTCAGCTGCTGGCTGAACGGGAAGTTCGCCGCCTGCAGCATCTGCTTGGCCTTCGTCGGATCGTATGGCCAGGGCTGGATGCTCTTGTCGTACCACGTCGTGTACAGCTTCGCCACGGGCCCGATCGGCACGTAGCCCTGGCCCTTCAGCAGGTCCGTGACGATCTCGTTGCGATTGATGGCCATCGTGATGGCCTGACGCACCTGCGGGTTCTTGAAGTACGGCTTGGCCGTGTTGATCCACATGAACTGCGTGACCGTGCCCGTCACCGGATCCTGCTTGACGTTCGGCAGCGAGGTGATCGACGGCCAGTCCTGCAGCGGAACGTCGGACTCGCCAGGCGACAGGGTCGCGTCGACGGTGCCGTCGCGCAGGTCCGCCAGGACGCTGGTGGCCGGGACGACCTTGATGAAGAGCTGGTTGATCTTCGGCGCACCGAGGTAGTAGTTCGGGTCGGGCTTCAGCTGGACGTACTGCGAGTTCACATACTTGACGAACTCATACGGGCCGTCCGTGACCGTGGGGTTCTGGAAGTACGAGGCCTTCTCGAAGCTGCTGATCGGAGACATCGGGATGTTCTTCAGGATGTGCGCGGGATAGATCCACACGCCCGTGCCAATCGTCTGCAGCATCTCCGTGGGATCGGTGGGCTGCTTGGTGATCAGCTGGATCGTGGTGGGGTTGACCACCTTGACACCCGCCAGCGGCTGGCTGGGGTTCGTGTTCTGGCCGGAGGAGTTCGTGCCCACGAGGATGTTGAGGTAGCTCCCGTACACGGCAGGAACATTCGGGTCGGCGCTGATGTTGAGCGTCTCCGCGACGTCGCTGGCCGTCACGGGCTGGCCGTCGGTCCACTTGGCGTTCGGGTTGAGGTGGAACGTGAACGTCTTCGAATCGGAGGACACGCTCCAGCTGCTGGCCAGCAACGGGTGGATCTTCTGGTCCGGGCTCAGCCACACCAGCGTGTCCCAGATCAGCGAGCAGATCGATTCGTCGTAGCCGCTCGATGCGGTGATGCAGTTGAACGAGTCCGGCGCGGACCAGAACTCGGCGCTGACCGTTTTGGTGGTGGGCGCCGCCGAGGCCGTGGTCTGAGCGGTGCTGCTGCCGGTGGCCGCCGGCGCCGCGCCGCTGCCGCATGCCGACAGCAGGATCCCGCCGACCGCGACCAGGGCCGCCACCTTTACCGACCGCACAATTCATCCCCCCATCGCTTTGGACGGGGAGTTCGCGTCCCTGCGCGCGGTACCTTCTTCGCAGAGGAATCGTGCCACAAAGTGACCGCCGCGGGATCGGCTCGCACCGCGCCAAGGTGCGGCGTCGGCGCGCCGGAAGCCGTGTGGAGGCGCGAAAGCGCCGACAATGGCAGCGGCGCCGCCTCGGCCCGCGTCAGGTGCGGGCGCGCTGCACCGCCACGTAAAGGTGATGGCCCTCGTGGACCAGGAAGAAGTCCAGCCACTGGGTGAGGGTGAGCGGCCCGAAGGTCTGGTGGATGCCCTCGCGCGCCAGCTGGCGGTCGCTCAGGCCGCCGACCAGGCTGATCATGCGCTCCCGCCCGGCGCGCAGGCGCTTCAGCACCTCGACCGTGGGGAGGGCCATCCAGGCGGGCGTGTGCGGATCCTCCTCCGCGCGGTACCGCGCAAGCTGCGGGCGGTCCTCCACCAGGATCCGGGCGATGCGCTCGATGAACATCTCCTGGTACCGGCCGAGGTGGGCGAGGTTCTCGTGCGCGGACCACTTGTCGGGGCTGGTCCGGCGCGTCAGCAGCGCCGGCTCGAGCTCCCCGAGCAGGGCCGGGATCGCGTCGAGCTGCGTCGCGAGGCGCTGGGCCAGGCCGTCGGGCAGGGCCATCGGGCACACCCCCACGCCCATTGTGGGGCAGGCGCGGAGGGCGACGCGCGGAAGTTGGGGGGCGCCGCGAGTCGCCCGCGCACGGGTGGCGTCGCGGACCCCGCCGCACCGGCGACGTGTGCTGCCCCCGCCGCGGCGATACGATGGGCCCATGGCCCCCGCCCCGCCGCCGCCCCATGAGGAGGCCTCCCCATTGGCTGACGATGCCGCGTTCGTCGAGGTCGGCGACGCCGACGCCATGGCCGACGGCGAGATGCGCCAGGTTCGGGTCGCCGGAAGCCGCGTCCTCCTCTGCCGCGTGGACGGCCGCTTCCATGCGATCGGCGGCGTCTGCACGCACGAGGAGGGCACCCTGGCCGACGGCGAGCTGGATGGCGACCTCGTGACGTGCCCCGTCCACTTCGGCCAGTTCAACGTCCGGACGCGCGAGGCGGTCGCGCCGCCGTGCGATCTGCCCGAGCCTGTCCACGACGTGAAGGTCGAGGGCGGCAGGGTCCTGGTCGCCCGCCAGCCGCGCGCCTGAGGGGCGGCCGCTGCACGCATGGCGAGCCAGCGCCTCTTTGCCGTCGTGGGTGCCGGCCTCTGCGGCACGCGCGCCGCCGAGGTCCTGCGGCAGGAGGGCTTTGACGGCCGCATCCTGCTCTGCGGCGACGAGCCGGACCGTCCGTACGACCGCCCGCCGCTCCCCCACTTCGGGTCCGACCCGTATGACTGGAAGCTGCAGCATCTGGGCCGCGCCGACCGCTGCGAGCGGGTGGTCGCGCTCGGCGACCTGGAGGGCGACTCCTGGGCCCTGTTCGATCTGGACGGGGACCGGGCGGCGGCCGCCCTGATGGTCAACCGCCCGCGCGAGATCATGGCCATCCGCCGCCGCATGGCCGCGCGGCCCGTGGCGACGGCCGGGCAGCTGGCCGACCTCTCGACGGACCTGCGCGAGCTGGCGAAGGGGAGCCCGTGGCGGCCCCGGACGGGTGGGCCCTCACGGCGCGCGGCGTGGACCAGCCAGCTGCTGGGCTGGCTCAGGGCTGCCCCGCGCCCCCTGCCAGCGCCTCCCGCATCCGCGTCCAGGCCTCGCGGACCTCGTCGACGGAGCCCTCATCCTCGATCGTCGAGATATCGCCAGGGTCCCCTCCGGCAATGATGGCCTTGAACACGCGGCGCATGATCTTGCCGCTGCGTGTCTTGGGCAGGGCCGGCACGAAGTTGATCTCGCCGATGACCGCCACCGGCCCCAGCTCGCGGCGGACGGTGGCCAGCAGCTCGCGCCGGAGGTCGTCGCTGCCCACATGGCCCGGCCGCAGGACCACGAAGGCGGACACCACCTCGCCGCGCAGCTCGTCGGGGCGGCCGATGGCGCCGGCCTCCACCACGGCCGGATGGCGCAGGAACGCCGTCTCGACCTCGATGGTGCCGATGCGGTGGCCGGCGATCTTGATGATCTCGTCCGCCCGGCCGCTGAACCAGACGTAGCCCTGCTCGTCGATGGCCGCGGCGTCGCCCGTGAAGTAGACGCCGGGGATGCGCTGCCAGTAGTCGCGGCCATAACGCTCCGGGTCGCCCCACAGCGTCTGCGTCAGGCCCGGGAAGGGCCGCGTGATGACAAGGATCCCCTTCTCCCCCGGCCCGCAGGGCTCGCCCTCCGGGGTGCGCACCTCCACGTGGAAGCCCGGCAGCGCGATCCCGGCCGAGCCCGGCCGGATCGGCACGGCGCCGAGGCCCCAGGGGTTGCCGACGACCGGCCCGCCCGTCTCCGTCTGCCACCAGTGGTCGAGCACGGGGATGCGGTCGCCGAAGACCTCCTTCTGGAACCACTCCCAGGCCGGGGGGTTCAGGACCTCACCCGCCGAGAAGACACGGCTGACCGAGCCCAGGTCGTGGGCCCGCGCCGGCTCGGCCCCGTAGCGCATCAGCATGCGCACCGCCGTCGGCGCCGTGAAGACGCCGCTCACGCCGTGCTCGGCCACGATCCGGTAGAACGTGTCCGGCCCCGGGTGGTCGAGCGCGCCCTCGTAGGCGATGGTCGTGGCGCCGACCAGCAGGGGCGCGTACACGATGAAGCTGTGCCCCACGATCCAGCCGATGTCCGACGTCGACCACCAGACATCGTCGGGCTGCAGGCCGAAGCACCACCCGGCCGTGCCGCGGATGCCGACCTGGTAGCCGCCGTGCATGTGCACCGCCAGCTTGGGCTTGGCCGTCGTGCCCGAGGTCGCCAGCACGAAGGCCGGGTCGTTCGCCTCCATGGCCTCGTACCCGTCAGGCTGCCCGCGGCCCCCCGCCAGAAACGCGTCCCACCTCATGTCGCGCCCCGCCTGCAGCACCGGCGCCTCATCCGTGCGGCAGAGGAGGACGGCCTTCTCGACGGGGCTGCCGTCCAGCGCCTCGCGCGCGATGTCCCAGAGGCGCACCTGGCGGCCCTTGCGCCACGTCGCATCGGCGGCGAGCAGCACCTTCGCGCCGGCCAGCCGCAGCCGCTCGCCGAGCGCCCCGCTGCCAAACCCGGCAAATACCACCATGTGGGCCGCCCCGATGCGGGCGCAGGCCAGCATGGCCATGATGGCCTCCGGCATGGTGGGCATGTAGATGCCGACGCGGTCGCCCCGGCCGACGCCCAGCCCCCGCAGCGCCGCCGCGATCTGGCGCACCCCGGCCGACAGCTCGGCGTACGTGTGGCGGCTGCCCTTGCCCCACTCGTTCTCGCCGATGAGCGCCACACGGCCGCCGCGCCCGCGCTCCACCTGAAGGTCCAGGCAGTTGTACGCGAGGTTGGTCTGCCCGCCGGCAAACCAGCGGAAGGTGGGCGGCGTGTGCTCCAGCACCCGCTCCCACGGCTTCAGCCAGTGCACCTGGGCGGCGGCCCGCCCCCAGAAGGCCGCGGGGTCGGCCTCCGCTTCGGCCAGCATGCGCTGCAGATCCTCGGTCATGGCGCTCGCCCCCTGCAGGTGGCTTTCGCTCGTGGGAACACCGCTTCCTGTTGCCGCCCTGCCGCTGGCAACGTCGACGCCGCCCCCGCACGCCGCCCCCGCTCGGTTGCGACCCCGTGATGCCGGGAATAACCAGTTGGCAACTAGATCGAGGTGGGGCCGCATGCGGACGGTGGGTGCGTTTGAAGCGAAGACTCACCTGTCGGAGCTGCTCGACGACGTGGCCCGCGGCGAGCGCATCGCCATCACCAAGCATGGCGTGCCCGTGGCGTTTCTCATCCCGGCGCGGACGGAGCACCAGGACGCGAGCGGCATCATCGCGGCAATCCGCCGGGTGAGGCGGGGAGTTCGCCTGAAGGGCCTCAAGGTTCGCGACGTGATCGACGAAGGCCGGCGTTGGTGATGGACGAGCAGGGCCGGACCCGGAGGCTGCGCGGGCGCGCCGCACCAAGCTTGGGGGATGTGGCTCCCACGCCCCCGGGGTCGGGGGGCTTTGTGCTGGACGCCTCCGTTGCGCTGGCCTGGTGCTTCGAGGACGAAGCCGCCGCCGCAATGGATGTCCTGTTGGAGCGACTGGCGGCGGATGAGGCCTCGGCACCCGCAATATGGCCGCTCGAGGTGGCCGACGCGCTGCTTGTCGCGGAGCGGCGCCAGCGGCTCACCGTCGAGCAAACCGGCGTGATGCTCGACCTTCTGTCCCGACTGCCAATCCGGCTGGCCGCACCGCTCCCCGCCCCGGAATGGGCGGCGCTTGTGGCCCTGGCGCGCGGCAGAGACCTCACGGCCCATGATGCGGCATACCTGGACCTGGCCCTCCGCAGCGGCCTCCCCCTGGCGAGCACCGACCTGCGCCTCCGCGCGGCGGCAACGGCGCTCGGGGTGCCCGTGCTCCCCTGAGGCCTGAGGCCTGGGGCCTGGCCGGCCGCCCGCGCGGCCGGCCAGGCCCCTCCCCCTACACCTTCGTCACGATCGGCGGCAGGCCGGCCTCCCGCACGTGGGCCGAGAACTCGGCCACGTCCGTCGCCACGATCTCGCGCAGCCGCCCGATCTGCGTGTCGACCTTGGCCGAGAGGTCGTCGTACACGTCGTACGACTGGTGGGTCGGCCTGTGCAGGGCCGCGCTGACCACGTTGCCCAGCAGCACCAGCTTGTTGTTCAGCTTGATGGGGAAGTTGAGCAGGTCCTGGCGCGCGCGCGCCTTCACCTGCAGCAGCTCCTCCTCGACCTCGCCGAGCCGCCCCTTCATGGTCTCCGCCGCCGACGCGATGACCGCCGCGTTCTCGCGCCCCTCCGTCCGCCCGACCCAGGCCTCCGCCTGCTGCCGGATGCTGCGGATCTCCGTGACGGCGCGGTGCGTCTCCGACACCTTGTCGCGGATGCGGATGGCCAGCTCGAACTGCGCCCGCAGGTCCTCGTCCGAGGCATCCACGTTGGGCGCGCGCCGGATCTCAAAGGGGGCCGCCAGCGTCCTGCCGCCGGCGGTCAGCCGCACCTCGTACCTCCCGGGCGGGGCCACGGGCCCGGTCAGCGTCCCGCCGTACAGGACAAGCCCGCCGGGTACGCCCTCGGCGTCCGGGTAGCGCATGTCCCACACGAACCGGTTGCCGCCGGCCGCGCCCGCCGGCTTCGGCCCGTCCTTCGCCGTGCTGGTGTACCGCTTGATGACGCTGCCGCCGGCCTCGCAGAACTCCAGCATCACATCCGAGGCGGCCTCGCGCAGGGAATAGTGCACCACGACCCCGCTCGACGGGTTCGTGCCGGCATCGAGCACCTCGACCTCAACCCCGTCGCCGCTGGGCTTCGGCCGCGCGGCCATCGTGATGACCATGCCGCCGGCGCCGCCGAAGTCGCGCGCCCCGCCGCCCTCCGGCCGGGCGCGGCCGCCGGACTGAAACCGCAGCCCGGGCCGCGGCGTGAACAGGTGCACGTCGCCGAGGTCGGCCGGCATCTGCCGCACCGGGCTGAGGTCGTCGAGGACCCAGAACGACCGCCCGTGGGTCGCCGCGACGAGGTCGCCGTCCTTCACGATCAGGTCATGGATCGGCACCACCGGCAGGTTGCCCTGCAGGGGCTGCCAGCTGCCCCCGTCGTCCCAGCTCAGATACACCCCGGTCTCGGTCCCCGCGTACAGAAGGCCCCGCCGCTCGGGATCGCAGCGGATGACGCGCGTGAAGTCGCCCGCCGGAATGCCGCCGGCGATGGCCTTCCACGTCGCGCCGTAATCACTGGTCTTCAGCAGGTACGGCCGCGTGTCGTCCAGCTTGTATCGCGTGGCCGCCACGTAGGCCTCGGCCGGGTCGAACGGCGACGGCTCGATGATGCTGATCAGCGCCCACTCCGGCAAGAGGGACGCGGGCGGTGTGACGTTTCGCCATGTCTGTCCGCCGTCTCGCGAGAGGTGAATGAGACCGTCGTCCGAGCCGGCCCACAGGAGTCCGCGCTGCAGCGGCGACTCCTCGAACGCGAACACGGTCGCGTAGTACTCCGCGCTGCTGTTGTCCTTGGTGATGGGCCCGCCGGAGGCCATCATCGTCGACGGCTCGGCCCGCGTCAGGTCCGGGCTGATCGGCTCCCAGCTCCCGCCCTCGTCCAGCGACCGGAACACGCACTCGCCCGTGGCGTAGAGCACGTTCGGGTCGTGCGGCGACAGCACGATCGGGTAGGTCCACTGGAAGCGGTGCTTCAGGCCGCCGACGCCCCACCCGGCCGGGTTGTCCGGCCAGATGTTGATCGTCCGCGTGATGCCGCGCCCGTGGTCGTACCGCGTCAGCTGCCCCTTGATCCCGCCCGCGAACACGATGTCCGGGTTGTCGGGCCGCACGGCGATGTACCCCGACTCGCCGCCACCGACCGCGTAGTAGTCGGTCGCCATGATGGCGCCCTTCTCCGAGCGGCTGGGCACCGACATCGTCGTGTTGTCCTGCTGCGCCCCGTAGAGCCGGTACGGGAACCGCGTGTCCGCCACCACGTGGTAGAACTGCGCCGTCGGCTGATTGTAGAGCGTGGACCACGAGAGCCCGCCCGTGAAGCTGATGCACGCGCCGCCGTCGTTGCCCTCGATCATCCGCCGCGGGTTTCTCGGGTCGATCCAGAGGTCGTGGTTGTCGCCGTGCGGCGTCGGCACGGCCGTGAACGACTTGCCGCCGTCCGTCGACTTCCACATGCCGACGTTGAGGTCGTACACCGTCTCCGGGTCCTGCGGGTCGGCGAAGATGTGGCTGTAGTACCACGCCCGCTGCCGCAGGTTCCGGTCGTCGGTCATGAGCTTCCAGGTCATCCCGCCGTCGTCCGAGCGGAAGAGCCCGCCGTCCTCCGCCTCGACCTGCGCCCACACGCGGTCCGGCATGGCCGGGCTGACAGCCAGCCCGATGCGCCCCTTCACGCCCTTGGGCAGCCCCGGCCGCCCCGTCAGCTCGGTCCAGGTGCCGCCCCCGTCCTCGGATTTGAAGACCCCCGTCCCCGGCCCGCCGCTGCTCAGGAAGTGCGGCCCGCGCCGCACCTCGTAGAGCGAGGCGAACAGGATGCGGGGGTTGGTGGCGTCCATCACGAGATCGATCGCGCCCGCTTCCTCGTTGCGGTAGAGGATGCGGTCCCAGCTCTTGCCGCCATCCCGGGACTGGTACACGCCCCGCTCCGGATTGGGCCCGAACGCGTGGCCGAGCGCCGCGACGTACACGAGGTCAGGGTTGCTGGGGTGGACCCGGATCCGGGCAATATGGCGTGTGTCGGCCAGGCCGACCCGCGTCCAGGTCCGCCCCGCGTCCGTCGACTTGTACACCCCGTCGCCGTGCGACACGTTGCCGCGGATGCAGGCCTCGCCGGTGCCCGCGTAGATGACGTTGGAATCCGACGACGAAACCGCCAGCGCCCCGACCGGCGCCGTGCGGAAGAACCCGTCCGACACGTTGCTCCACGTCCAGCCCGCGTCGATGGTCTTCCAGACGCCGCCCGAGCACGCGCCGAAGTAGAAGACCTGATCGTCCCGCGGATCGCCGGCCACGGCGACCACGCGGCCGCCGCGATGGGGACCCACCAAGCGCCAGCGCATCGATTCCAGCACCCCGCAACCCCCCACTTCGCCTGCTGCCATCGGTCCGGAACGCGCGGCGGACGCCGCGCGACCAAGCGATGCCCTTTGACCTTGCCCTCCGCCTCTCCTGCAGGGCGCCCGCGGGCCCGCGGCGAACCCCGCTCCCGCGGGAGGTGCCCGATTTGCCCATCGAGCTCACCGCCGAGATGCGGGACGCCATCGGCCGCGCCCTCGACGACCGCGCCCCGTGCCTGCTCGCCACCGCCGACGCCGACGGCACGCCCGACGTCAGCTACCGCGGCAGTGTCTGCGTGCTGGACGCCCAGCAGCTCGCCTTCTGGGAGCGGAGCTTGGGCGAGGCCCTGGACAACATGCGCGGCAACCCGCGGGCCTGCATCTTCTACCGCAACCCCGAGACGCGCAAGGCGTGGCGCTTTTACGGCGGCGTGACGCTGCTGGCCGACGGCGAGCTGCGCGAGCGGATCGCGACCCTGGTGCCGAAGGTGGAGATCGACCGCGACCCCGACCGCAAGGGGCTGGCGGTGGTGGTGCAGATCGACCGCATCCGCGAAGGCGGGCGCGTGATCCAGGAGCGGTAGTGTCGGCGGCCGCCTTCGCGTCCGCCGTTGACCGCCGTTCCAGGGTGGTGCGCCGGGGTCGGGCGGGGTGCGGTGCTGCGCCGGACACACGCCGCAGGGGGGTGGACAGCGTTGGCGGAGGCGTCGACCCTGCCTGTCGCCGTCGTCAGCGGCGGCTCGCGGGGCATCGGGCGCGAGATCGCGCGGCAGCTGGCCGCCGAGCACGGCGCCCTGGTCGTGGTGGGGGCGCGGCGTGAGGACGATGTGCGCGCGGCGGCGGCCGCCATCGGCCACGGCGCGCGCGGCCACCCGCTGGACGTCACGGACGGCGCGAGCGTGGCGGCCTTCGCCGCGTGGGTGGAGCGCGAGATGGGGCGCCTCGCCATCCTGGTCAACAACGCGGGGGTGTACGTGGACCGGGGCGAGCGGGCCAGCTCCGTCGACCTCGGCCAGGTGCAGGCGACGCTGGACGTCAACGTCCTGGGCGCCTGGCGGCTCACGCTGGCCCTGCTGCCGCTGTTGACGCGGGCGCCGGCGCCGGGTGGGCGCATCGTCAACCTCAGCAGCGAGATGGGTAGCCTGCGCGGCCTCGGCGGCAGCCGCGGCGGCTCCCCCGCGTACCGGATGTCGAAGGCGGCGCTGAACGCGCTGACGATCCTCCTGGCCGCCGAGCTGGAGGGCACGGGGGTGCTGGTGAACGCGGCCTGCCCCGGGTGGGTGCGGACCGATAGGGGCGGCGCGAGCGCCCCGCGCACGGTGGCGGAGGGCGCCGACACGCCGGTGTGGCTGGCCACGCTGCCGGCCGGCGGGCCGAGCGGCGGCCTGTGGGCCGACCGCAAGCGGATCGCTTGGTGACGTTTCAGTGGTGACGTGGTGAAGGGCCGTCGTGTCGCGGAGCTCGTCGCCCCGCTGACCGCCAGCTTGGTCGCGGCGGCGCGACGGCGCGGTCTGGTCACGGACGGCGAGCTGGCGGACGAGCTCGGCACGATTGCGCGCGTCGTGCCGCAGGCCCTGAAGGTGGTCCAGGGCCGGTCCTTGGCGGACGGCGTGCCGGATCTCACCGCATTGGTCGTCGCCAGGGCGACCCGGCGACCCGCCGAGGGTTTCTTCGCGCCATACGGCGGCAGGGAGGATCGGTGGGGCGACCTGCTCGCCGACGTTTACGCCCATGAGTGGCCGAACAAGTCCTGAAAGAGGTAGCTGGCGCATGCCGGATGAACCCTCACCGGTCGTCGCCGAGTTCACGCATCAGGCGCGGGCGTTTGCCGTCTCCCCGGCCATGCACGCCCCGGCGGCGCTGGCGGACTTCCTGGCGCTGCTGCTGGCGGCCGGCGGGCAGCGGTGGTGTGACGTCGCCTGCGGACCCGGCATCCTGGCGCGGGCTCTGGCGCCGCGGGTCGCCGAGGTCGTCGGGGTCGACCTCACGCCGGCCATGGTCGAGACGGCGCGGGCGGAGGCCCGGCGGGAGGCGGTGGCCAACGTCCGCTTCCTGCAGGGCGACGCGACGGGGCTGCCGATTGACGATGGCGCGTTCGACGGCGCCATGACGCGCTTCAGCCTCCACCACATCCCGGCCCCCGGGCGCGTGGTGGCGGAGATGGCGCGGGTCGTGCGCGTGGGCGGCACCGTGGCCGTGGTCGACCACCTCACCAGCGCCGGCGGCGCGGTGGCCGCGTGGCACCAGGAGATCGAGCGGCTGCGCGACCCGTCGCACTGGGCCAGCCTGGCGCCGGACGCGCTGCTGAGAGTCGGAGCCGCCCTGGGGCTGACCCTCGTCGCCCAGCGGACGCTGGCCTTCGACCTCGACTGGGAGGAGTGGATCGGGCGCGGCTCCGGGGGACCGGGCAACCGCGCGCTGATCGAGCGGCTGGTGGTTTCGGCGCCGCCGGGCGGCGACGAGGTGTTCGCGGTGCGCGGCGGCAGGCTCTGGCTCCGGCTGGGCGTCGCCGTCTGGCGGAGGGACGCGTGAGGGAGGCCGCGGCCGAGCCCGAGCGTGCGGCGCTGGTTTGGACCGAGGCGGTCACCCGCCCGGACCTCGGCCGGGTGGCGGACGACGTCTGCGCCGCCGCCCGGACGGAGTTCAGCGCGAAGGCGCTCTTCGGCCTGACCTGGTGCGTCGTCGCCATCAACGGCTGGCACCGGATGATGGTAACATGCGCATGCCGGCCGGGAGCCACCGGCCGCCGGATGGGTGAGATCCTTTCCGATCACCGGAGTCGAGGAACACCGCCCTCGTCAAACCCGGTGCATGTCCGCCCGCCACTGCGTCACGGCCCGCTTGATCGCATCCTTGCTGAGGTGCTCGCTCGCGGCCCGGGCGCACAGGTCGGGGAACTCCCCGTCGCTCGCGAAGCGCAGGGCAATGATCTGGTCCAGGGTCAGGCTCGGGTCCAGGGGCTTGCCCGTGAGGGTGAAGTGCCTGAAGCTCTCCTCCACGCGCACCACGCGGTCCTGGAGCTTGGTTGCGTACATGCGAAGCTTCACGAGCCCGAGGAGCAGCGCCAGCGACGAGACGAGCAGCAGCGCCGAGAGCGCGGTGTGCCGCCCGATCACGTAGATGAGGGCGCCGATGACATTGATGAGCGCGAGCGGTACCGCGACCATGTGATAGGCCGGGTCCAGCCGCGTGTGGTTCCGATAGCTCTGCTCAGGCACCTCCGACCACCCTCTCCACATTGGACGCCGCGGACGCCGCCGGAGTAACCATCTGCGATCCATCACCCCGGCGCAAGGGCGGCCGCCCGCATCGCCGTTGACTCTGGCCGCTGCCGCCGCCGCGGCCCCCACCGGGCGCGGCAGGGCGGCGACAAATGGCCCATCCATCGCATCCGTTCGACCCTGTCCGGTCCCGGTCCCCTCGGCGACGATCTTTTTGTGGGGGCTGGTGGTGATGCGGATCGGGGACATCATGACGCGCAGGCCGGTGACCATCTCGGCGGGTGCCTCCCTGACCGAGGCGGCCCTGTTGATGGCAGCCGCGGGCGTCGGCGGCCTGCCCGTCGTCGATGACGGTCGGCTCGTCGGTATGGTGACGGAGGAGGACGTGATTCGTCGCCTGGCGGCCGCGGCGGATGCGCGGACCCGCGACGCCGTGACCGGCCTGCGCACAGTACCCGTCGGTCCCGCCCTCGCGCGGCGCATGGCGGCGATGAGCGATGTCCCGGTGGAGGCCGCCATGACCACCGCGGCACCGCCCGTCTCGCCCGGGGCGACCATCGAGGAGGTCGCGACCTTGATGCTTCGTCACGGCGTCACCCGCGTCCCCGTGGTCGCCTGGGGCAGCGTGGTGGGCGTGGCCAGCCAGTCTGACATCGTCGCCGCCGCGGCGGGCCGCCGCCGCGCCGCCGCCACCGAGGACGCGCGCTTCGGCTGGCGCTTCCTCGACGCCGACCGCACGCTGCCGGAGGCCGCCGGCATGGTGGCCGTTCCGGGCCTCCGCATTCACTGCAACCCCGACCGCGTGGCTTACGACGAAGCGCCGGCCGCCTACCCCGACATCCTCGACGCCCTCGCGCACGCCCGCGGCCTGACGGCCTGCCGCGTGCGCCTCAGCGGGCTGATCGCGGGGCACGATGGCCGTCACGTGGCCACGGAGTGGGAATGCATGTGGGTGAGCAGCGCCGGCGTCGCCGTCGCCAGCTGGGCC
>DAHVAF010000228.1 GCA_027314765.1 Clostridia bacterium
GCGGACGGGCTGGCACGCCAAAACGCCGCCGCGCCCGCGACAGCGCGTATCCCCGCGACCCACCGGTCCTCGCTCAGCGGCGGGCTCCAACCGCCCAACGAGGCTTGGCGCGTACCTGGCGCGGACGGGCTGGGAACCGGAGCCGAGGTGGCCGCCGCGGTCTCCGGCATGGCGCGCAGCCGCGCAGCGGCACAGCCGCGGACGGGGTGCCCACTCCGGTGTGCGGCCTTGCAGAAGACGTCGAGCATCGGCAGCAACTCGTCGTTCCAGTCGTTTCCACTCGCCAGGTCGATGGAGATGCCCGCCGTACGGCCAAGTCGTGACCTGAGTGAGAAGAAGAACGGTTCCCGCATCGACCTCCCCCTTTCCCGCTTCGGCAGACCGCGAGCGACCCACCCCAGCCAGCCGATGCGGGAACCCCGCGACGGATCGTCCCAGGCCGCGCCAGGAGTCGCGCGCCCGCGCCGGGAATCCCTCACGCACAGTGCCACGGGAGGGACCTGCGATGACGAGGGGCATCCACCATGTCGCGCTGACGGTCACCGACCTCGAGCGCTCGCTGCAGTTTTATACGGAGGTGCTGGGCTTCACCGTGGAGCGCTGGCTCCGCGGCCCGGATGCGCCGACCCGGATCGTCTTTGTCGCCATTCCCGGCGGCGGCCGCCTCGAGCTCTTCCACCATCGCGAGGGGGCGCAGCCGGCCCCGCCCCGCACCGACAACCGGTCGCTGGGATGGAACCACCTGGCCTTCGCCGTGGAGGACATCGACGCCGAGGTGGCGCGCCTGCAGGGCAAGGGGCTGCAGTTCCGGGCGACGCCCGGACCGAAGGCGCCCGGCGCGATCCGAACCGCGTTCTTTGCCGACCCGGACGGCAACACACTGGAGCTCTTCGAGGGCTGAGCGCGGCGGCCGCGAGGTGGCGCCTCCGGGTGCACGCGCGGCCGCACAGGCCCGATGCAGACATTGAACCGCGCCCGCCATCCAGGGCAGCCTGGCGGGTGGCCGGCCGGGCGGCGCCAAGGCCGCCGAGGGGTGAGCGCGATGGACGACAAGCCGCTTGACCAGGAAGCGATCGACATGCTGCTGCAGACCACGGGCAAGGGCGCCCGGCCAGCCCGGGGCCCCGGCAAGCGGGGTGGCGGCAGTCCCGCGGAGCCGCCTCGCCCCCCGCGGCGCACGGCCAGGGGTGAGCCCGCGGACGACGGCGCCCGGGCCGGCTCGGCGGGCCCGCCCAACACCCAGCCTGGGTCTGGGCCATCACCGCGCGAGGTCTACCAGAGCATCGCCCAGGTCCCGGTCGAGATCGCCGTCGTCCTCGGCGACCTGGAGCTGCCGATCTCCGAGGTCCTGCGGCTGAAGCCGGGCAGCGTCGTGCAGCTCGACGCCTGGATCGACGCGCCCGTCGAGATTCGCATGCGTGGGCGCACGGTGGCCCGGGCCCAGATCGTCACGCTGGAGGACACCTACGCCCTGCGCATTGTCGAGAACCTGATCGCGGCGCCCGACTTCCCGCCCGGCTAGCTCCGACCGCCGGCCAGCCGCCCCAGCGTCTCGACCACCAGCTCCGCCTCGGCCGCCATCACGCGCGCCCGCAGCCGCGGCACGTCGTCTCCGTCCCGAACCGGCACGCGGCGTTGCCCCAGGATGGGACCGTGGTCGTACTCCTCATCCACCACGTGCACCGTCGCCCCGCTTTCGCGGACCCCCGACGCCAGGACCTCCGCGTGCACCCGGTCGCCGTACATGCCGCGACCGCCGAAGGCGGGCAACAGCGCGGGATGAATGTTCAGGATCCGCCCGCGAAACGCCCCGAGCGTCCGCCGCCCCACGGGCCGCAGGTAGCCCGCGAGCAGGACCCACGCCACCCCGCCCTGCCGCAGGCGGTCGCGGATCGCGGCGTCAAGGGCAGCCGCGACGTCACGGTCACCCACGCCAGCGTCACCGGCGCCAGCCCCGACCGTCGCCGCGCTGATGTGCGCGGTGGCGATTCCCGCGTCCCGCGCCCAAGCCAGGGCCGGCGACCCGCTGTTGTTGGAGATGACGACGCGCAATTCGGCGTCGAGCCGCCCAGCGGCGACCGCCTCGGCCACGGCCCGCGCCGCGCTGCCACCGTGGGATGCCAGGACCCCGATCCGCACGGTGGCCACGGAGACTGACCGCCCCTCACGTATCGCCCCCGCCAGGGGCACCGCCGCGACACACACACGCCGGCAGGCGCCCGGACCTGCCCGCGAGCGACGCGGACCCAGGTCCACTGCCCCTCAACGCACCATCGCGCGCCGCGCTCTTGAGGCGGCCCGGCCATCCCCCAGAACCCGCCGCATCCGGTGCGCGGCAGGCGTTCCCTGCTTCCCTGCCGAAGGCTTGGACCCCGGGTCGCCGGGCTGTGGCAGCGGCGTGGCCGCCCAGCCCCCAGCCACGCTGCCGATCGGAGCGAAGACGACCTGACCCGGCCGAAGCGGTGTTCCATCCTGCCGCGCTCGGCCCCTGCGCCGTGTACCCGGGCTCAAGCGTCAACGGTCGGCCGTGCGCCCCCGCACCTGTCCCCCCGTCCCGCAGCCCGACGCCGCCAGAGGAGGCACCCGGATTTGGACCTGCTCACGATCGCCGACGTCCGCGCCGCCGCCGAGCGCCTGCACGGCGTGGCCCACCGCACCCCGGTCCTCAGCTCCCGCGCGTTCGACCTGGCCAGCGGCAGCCACCGCGTCTTCTTCAAGTCCGAGCACCTGCAGCGCGCGGGCGCCTTCAAGTTCCGCGGCGCCTACAACCGCATCAGCCAAATCCCGCAGCCCGAGCGCCGCCGCGGGGTCGTGGCCTTCTCCTCCGGAAACCACGCCCAGGCCGTATCCCTCACCGCCCGCCTGTTCGGCATTCCGGCCGTCATCTGCATGCCCGCGGACGCCCCGAAGGTCAAGGTCGAGGCCACGCGCGGCTACGGCGCCGAGGTGGTCTTCTACGACCGCCTGAAGGACGACCGCGTGAAGTTCGGCCAGCGCATCGCCGAGGAGCGCGGCCTCACCCTCGTGCCCCCGTACGACCACCCCCACATCATCGCGGGCCAGGGCACGGCCGCCTTCGAGCTGCTGCAGGACGTCCCCGACCTCGACGCCCTCCTTGTCCCGGTCGGCGGCGGCGGCCTGATCTCGGGCTGCGCGATCGCCGCCAAGGCCATGCGCCCGCACATCCGCGTGATCGGCGTCGAGCCCGAGACGGCCAACGACACGCTCCTGTCGCTGCAGGCCGGCCACCGCGTGGAGGTCGCCGCCTCCGACACCATCGCGGACGGCATCCGCGGCACGACCCCGGGCGAGCTGACCTTCCCCCACGTGCAGGCGCTCGTGGACGAGATCGTGCTGGTGAGCGACGCCGAGATCCTTGCCGCCATGCGCTTCATGGCGCTGCGCCTGAAGCAGGTGGTCGAGCCGACCGGCGCCGTGGGCGCCGCGGTTCTGCTCCATAACAAGCTCCCCGGCCGCCTGCACCGCGTGGGCGTGATCGTTTCAGGTGGCAACGCCGAGCCCGCCATGATCGCCCGCGCCCTGGCGGCCGAATCTTAGGACATTTCGTGACGGGCGGCGCCTGCGCGCCGCCCGCTCGAACATCCGTGCTTCGGGCTCCGTTTGGGTGCTGGCCGTTCTCTGGCCCAATCGGGCTTCCGCTGCCGTGATTCAAGCGAGACGGGGTCGTGCTCGTTCCACGACCCCGCCCGGGTGGGCCGGTTGATGCGTTGGGACTGGGCGCCTGGCCAAGGAGCAACGAGGGGCTGTTCGCCCGGCCCGCGGTGCCTGCGCAGCCCAATGGGGCGGGTTCACGCATCTCCGCTCGCGGCCATCGTACTCGATCGAGGGACGATGGGCAAACATTTGTTCCCACCCCGCCCGCGCCACGCAGGAACTCCCCGCCCGGGTCGGGAACCACGCAGTGTCCGCATATCCCCAGACGGGAGGGCTTCGCCGATCGCCCAGCAGCCCTGGGACCTGTGCGTTGTCGGCGCCGGCATCGTGGGCCTGGCTTCGGCCCGAGCCGTCCTCCGCCGCCATCCCGGCTGGCGGGTCCTCGTCCTCGACAAGGAGCCGCGCATCGCCGCCCATCAGAGCGGCCACAACAGCGGCGTCATCCACGCCGGGATCTACTACACGCCGGGCTCGTTGAAGGCGCGCCTCTGCGTGGCCGGCTCGGCCGCCATGCTGCGCTTTTGCGAGGAGCGGGGCATCGCCCACGCGCGCTGCGGCAAGGTCATCGTCGCCACATCCGAGGACGAGCTGCCCC
Source organism: Clostridia bacterium (assembly GCA_027314765.1). Classification (GTDB taxonomy): domain Bacteria; phylum Bacillota; class Sulfobacillia; order RBS10-35; family JAJYVM01; genus JAJYVM01. Next base: position 4,271 of record DAHVAF010000228.1, read on the forward strand.
GCCTGCACGGCCTGCTTGAGCGGGGCCAGGGCAACGGCGTCCCCGGGCTGGAGATGATCGGCCCCGAGCGCCTGCGCGAGCTCGAGCCGCACGTGCGGGGCGTCGCCGCCATCTGGTCGCCCAACACGGGCATCGCGGACTACCCGGCCGTCTGCCAGGCCTACGCGGACGACATCGCCGCCGCGGGCGGCGAGGTGCGGACCCGCACGGAGGTCGTGGCGGTTCGGGATCGCGGCGACACCCAGCACGTGGAGACCACGACGGGCGACGTCGAGGCCAGGCTCCTGCTGGCCTGTACCGGCCTTCAGGCCGACCGCCTGGCCGCCATGGCCGGCGCCCCCGCCGACCTGAAGATCGTCCCGTTCCGCGGCGACTACTACCTGATCCGCCCGGAGCGCGACAGCCTGGTGCGCGCGCTGATCTATCCGGTGCCCGACCCGCGCTTTCCGTTCCTGGGCGTTCACTTCACGCGCAAGACCGACGGCCGCGTGTGGTGCGGCCCGAATGCCGTGCTGGCCTTCGCCCGCGAGGGTTACCGTTTCGAGGACCTTGACCTGGACGACCTCGGCGATGCCCTCGGCTTCACGGGCTTTCGCCGCCTCGCCCGCCGCTATTGGCGCACCGGCCTGGCGGAGATGTACCGCGACCTGAGCCGCCGCGCCTTTCTCGGCGCCCTGCGCCGCTACATCCCCGAGCTCACCGACGACGACCTGGTCGCCGGCCCCGCCGGCGTGCGCGCCCAGGCCCTGGACCCCGAGGGGCGCCTGGTCGACGACTTCTCCATCCACCGCGCCGGCCGCGCCATCCACGTGCGCAACGCCCCGTCCCCGGCGGCGACGTCGTCCCTGATGATCGGCGACCACGTGGCCGATGTGGTCGATCAGGCCCTCTGAGGCTCAGTCGGTCAAGGGCAGCCCTCACCCGACCGCTTCCGTGGTGAGCTGGGCGGCACGGGGTGCGGCATCGGCGGACCTGCTCAGGGCGCATGCGGCGGTCGCAGGACCGGCTCGCCAACCTGCTGCGTCGGCAGGCGGAGCGGCGGCCCAACGAGAGTGGCCACATCGCGCGAGTGGTCGTGAAGGCCGGGCGGTACGTTCAGACGGAGAAGGTCTCGGTGCGGCCCCGGCAGAGGCGCTTTGGACGCGCAGTGGGCAGCAGAGCCCCGGCGGGGACCATGGCACCTTCATGGCCCCCGTCCGGCGCCTCACCTTCCTGCTGGGCACCTCCGCATGGGCGGTGCTCCATGGCCTCTGGCGCACGGCCGTCGTCCTGCTGGCCCTGGCCCTGTTCTTCCACCTGCCCCTGGCGCCGGGTGGCCTCGGCGTCGCGCTGGTGGTGCTGATGGTCTCCAGCCTGTCGTTCATCGGCCTGGGCATGGTCGCCGCCGTGCTGCCACTGCTGTCGCCCGAGAAGGGCGCCCAGGCCACCCACATCGTGCAGGGCGTGCTGCTGCTGATCTCCGGCGTCTCCTACAGCGTCACGGCTCTGCCGGGGTGGCTGTGGCCCCTGTCGGCCCTATCGCCCGCGACGTACACCCTGCGGGGTGTGCGGAGCGCCCTGCTTGACCACGCCTCGCCGGCGCAGCTCGCCCCTGACCTGCTGCGCCTGGGCTGGTGCGCCCTGGTCGCCATCCCCCTCGGGTACGCCGTGTTCGCCCTCGCGGAGCGGCATGCGCTGCGCAGGGGGCTGCTGAAGCGCAACGGCTGAGGTCGTGACGGTCGGCGCGTACGCGCCGACCGTGATCATGGTTCCGATGCTGCTAGGGCCGGCCGCGCAGATCGGACAGGGCCGCGCGCACCTCACCCACGGTGAGGTTGCCGGTCACGCCGGCCGCCTCAAGCCGATCCATGGTCTCGCGCAGCGTCACGCCGAGCCAGTCAGCCGCCTCACGCAGCGAGATCTCCCCGGCTGCGTAGCGCTGCGCCACATAGTGATCGAGGCCGATGTTCAGCAGCCGGCGCAGCGCCGTCGACCTGTCCAGGCCATCCTGCGCCGCCACCCGATCGACCGCGCGCTCGAGTGCTTCAGGCAGACGAACCGGGATCACGCCCACGGGCGAACCCCTCCTCAAGCGCGGCCGAGCAGGCCGCATACTCGTCCTCGGATACAGTCGCCCGTAACGCCTCCAGCCAGCGTCGGGCCTGCGCCCGCAGGGTACCGCCCCGCTCCACAAGCGCAACCAGGAGCACACCGGGAGTCCACACCGGCACGGAGAGCATCGCCAGGCGCTTGATGAACCGACGGTCATCCGAGACGATTCGCGCCTCGGGATCCGCAAGGCCCCGGTGCAGGGCGAACACGTCGCGCTCGCCGCCCTCAGGCAGCACGGCTGCCTCAGGGGGTGCCTGATTCACCGCCTGCACCCGCAGCCGCCCCCGCTGCACCTTCTGCGCGATCAGCACACCGTCTGGGAAGCGATCGGAGGCGGTCTCACGCCACACCGCCTCGGGCAGCACCCCATCGAAGGCCGCGGACATGGCTTCTTTGGCACCCGAGCGCGTCAGCTTGATCAGGGCATCAGCATCGATCACGATGCGCACTGTGTGCGCAAGTATACACGTACTCTACGTCGGCTGCGACGACGGCGCTGCCCGCGCTCGCTCATGAAGGCGCCCGCTGCGCGGGCGCCGAATGCTCTGGACCGGAGGTGACCCGTCCACCCATGAAGTACCTCACGCTCGGGCGCGCGGGCCTCAAGGTCTCAGCCATCGGCCTCGGCACCAACAACTTTGGCGGCCGTGCCGACAAGGCCGCCTCGATCGCCACGATCCACGCCGCCCTGGACGCCGGCGTGACCCTGCTCGATACGGCCAACACCTACGCGGGCGGCAACTCGGAGACGATCATCGGCGAGGCGCTGCAGGGCCGCCGCCACCAGGCGGTGGTCGCCACCAAGGCCGGCATGAAGGTCGGCGACACCTGGGCCGACAACGGCTCGTCGCGCTTCCACCTCTTTCGCGAGCTCGAGACCAGCCTCCGCCGCCTGAGCACGGACCACATCGACCTCTACCAGATCCACCGCTTCGACGCCGAGACTCCCCTCGAGGAGACCCTGCGGGCCCTGGACGACATGGTGCGCCAGGGCAAGGTCCGGTACGTCGGCGCCTCCAACTACGCCGCCTGGCAGCTGATGAAGGCGCTG
>DAHVAF010000233.1 GCA_027314765.1 Clostridia bacterium
GCGGCGGGCGCCCCCCCCCCCCACCCGGGGGGGGGGGGGGGGGGGGGGGGCGGGGGGGGGGGGCGGGGGGGGGGGGGGGGGGGGGGCCCCCGCGGGGGGGGGCCCCCCCCACTTCTCTGCGTCGGGGGTGTCCAGAGCGCCATGGACTCGGCCAGGGCGCGCATGCTGCGCGGCGAGCTGTATGACGCTTCGGATCCGGAGCTCGTGGCCGCGCGCGAGCGCGCACGGCGAATCACCCGCCTCTTCAACGGCCCATGCGAAGGGGAGGGCGTGCAGAGGGTCGACCTGCTGAAGGAGCTCTTTGGCTCAAGCGGCGCCGGCCTGTACGTCGAGCCGCCATTTCGCTGCGATTACGGGAGCAACATCCACGTCGGGGACCGCTTCTACGCGAACTTCGACTGCCTCATCCTCGATGTGTGCGAGGTGCGCATCGGCCACGACTGCCTGATGGGGCCAGGGGCGCACATCTACACGGCCACCCACCCGCTGCGCGCCGCGGAGCGCGCCTCCGGGCTGGAGTACGGCAAACCGGTGGTGATCGGCGACCACGTCTGGATCGGCGGCCGGGCTGTGATCAACCCGGGCATCAGCATCGGGGACGGTGCGATCGTGGCGGCGGGGGCGGTGGTCACCAAGGATGTGCCACCCCGGAGCGTCGTCGGCGGCAACCCGGCGCGGGTCATCAAGCTCCTCCGCGACTGACGCCGGAGCCGCCCCGTAAATTGAAGGCCGACTCCAATGGTCCTTGGAGCGTCGTGGCCGCGACCACGATGAGCGAACTTTGGGCACTCAGCGGCAGGCAAGGGCCGGAAGGTCTCCGTTCGGAGGATCGAACACGCTCCAGAATCGCGCCGCGACCTCGGCCACACCAGGCTCCAGGAGCGCGGCCCTGTCCGCGACTGCCCGCGGCCAGGAGACGCGCCCCGTCAGGAGGCCGCGCAGAACCGGCTCAGTGGTGGTGATTGTGGCGGCCGCGCTCGCCGGCGCCTCCGTGAGAATCTCCGCCACGCCCGGCCGCACGGCGATGCCAAAGGCGGCCCCCGTGTCCGAGCAGCGAAAGCCGACCGTGAGCCACACGCCATCGCACTTGACGGGGTCAAGCCGCGTCGCGAGCGCCCGCAGGAGGACGGGAATGGGGACGGCTGCCGCGACATCCGGGTTTCCCATCTGGCGCAGCATCCCCAGCAGCTTGGCGCGATCCAGGGTGCCGTCGACCTCCTTCGCCGCCATCAGGTAGTTGTTGCGCCAGATGGGGTTGGTCGCCTGATACCCGAGCTGGCGCAGCGCGTGCGCCTTGAGCTCTTTTGCCGTCGCATGGTCGGGGTCGGCGCGCAGGATGTGGGTCAAAAGCTCGGCCGCCCACTGAAACTGGCCGTCCGCGTGGGCCTGCGTCGCGTTTGCCACAACCGCGTCCGGGCCGCCCATCGCGGCCACGTACCGCGCCGACCGCTGGGCACGGGGCAGGGGGGCCAGGAAGGTGGGGTCGCCCTCGAACCAGCCGAAGGAGTTGAAATACTGCTGCCGCACCGTCTGTCTCACGGTGCCGTAGAACTCCCCGAGCCAGGGATGCGCCCGAAGGCGAGGCGGGAGCTCAGGGATCGCTTCGGCGAGCTCATCCGGCGTGAGGCCCCGCGCCAGCAGCCGGACCGCCTGGTCGTGAATGTACTGCAGCGCATCGCGGTAGCTCAGGAGCAGCTCGCGGATCTCCTCGCGCCCGGCGAGCGGGCGCCCGTGTCCGGCGATGAAGAACTCCGCGTCAAACTGCCGCAACAGATCGACCGCACGCACCCACTGCAGCGGGTCGCGCACGGCGCCGCGCAGGGCATAGAGGTTGGCCAGCGTCTCGCCCTGGACGACATCGGCGACATGCAGCACCCGGTGGTCCGGAAACCAGATCGCGAGCTCATCGTCGGACTCGCTCGGAGCCTCCTGCAGGCGCATCCTGATCCCGGCCACCGTCACGTCGAGGCTTCCACGAAAGGTCTTCGTCGGCGGCAGAAAGCCGGTCTTGCCCGCGCGATGGGGCGGACCAAGCCCCGCCTCCACCCAGCCTTCGGGGCCCTGATCGAGCGTGAAGCCGAACGTGTAGGCCAAGCGGAGGGGCGGCACAACGCCATAGCTCGGATTGCCGTACATCCCGGCCATCAGGCGCTCGTGGGCGTAAATTTCCACGCGCCCGGCCTCCAGGGCGGCAGGATCAACCAGCGCGCGTGCGCCGGAGGTGTGGTCGGGGTGGCTGTGGGTATAAACCAGCGCCCGGACCGGCTTGTCGCTCACCCGGCGCAGGTCGGATAGCGCCTGGCGTGCGCCGTCCTCGATGTCCAGCGAGTCGATCAGGATTACGCCATCGCTTCCGACGACCATCGTCATGTTGGCGATGCCGTAACCGACGGCGACGTAGAAGCTGTCAGCCACCTGGTAGACGCCCTGCTTCATCCTGCTTGCGTGCTCGGTCAGGCGTGCGGGGATCAGGTCGGCCGGCCGGTCAAAGGCGAGGTTTTGTCCAGTCAGAAACTTGGGGCCGACGATCGGCATCGCGCACCCCCGGCGGGACTGAGTGTGCGGCACGGCGGTCGTGGTCAGCCGTGTGCAGACGCGCCCTGGGCGCCACCGCATCCCCGGCCCAGGCTCGATTGTACCGCAGTGGTTGACACGGAAGTAGCCATGGAAGCATACATGGAAGCAACATCTTCGGAAGCGACATGGCAGGGGAGAATTTGCATCACGTGTGGTTGCTCAATCGCGCAGTCATGGCGCATATACTTTCCGTGGAAGGCTTGTCGGTAACGCGCCTGTCTTTCGGGGGTGGAATGGTGCCGGATGTGAGACGAATCTTCGGCGATGTTGTCCTCCTGGAGATCGAGCTTTGGAACGCGCTCGATGCACGGCTCAGGCGGGACTTCGAGCTGCCTCTCAACCACTTCGAGCCGATGCGCGTGATGGACAGGCTGGGTCCCTGTCGGGTCTATGACATTGCCAGCGAGCTCGGCATCACGACGGGCGGGGCAAGCAAGCTGGTGGACCGTATCGAGGCCAACGGCCTCTGCCGGCGGCGACCCAATCCGGAGGACCGGCGGTCGTCGCTGCTGGAACTGACCGCCGCCGGCCGGGCCCTCTTTGAGAAGGCCGCCGCCGTGTTCGACGAGGAGCTGGAGCGCCGAATTGGGAGCGCGCTGCCGGAGCGGACGCTGGAGCAATTCGGCTCGATGCTGGCGCGGCTGCGATCGGCTGGCAAGGGGGTCAAAGCGGCGGACCAAACGGCATAACGCCGTCGCGCGAGGCGGACTCGGATTCGCCGGGTGGGCGCCGGGCTCACACGTGCATCGGGCTGGGCGTCGTCATGGTCGAAGGGCGGTTGGCGAACCAGACGCGCCTGGCAAGGAGTGGCCGAGAGGGGAGTGAATCGTGCAAACTCTTGCGCTCACTGAAGGTGGTCGGGGTGGCCAGACTTGAACTGGCGACCTCCTGGTCCCGAACCAGGCGCCCTAGCCAAGCTGGGCCACACCCCGCGGAAATATCGTCACCACAAGGCTTTCAGCGATTCTGGCTTGTGCCCCGTCCTGGACGAACCAGCGCCCACGCGCCCTCGGAACCAGGCACCCACCACGGCTTTGTCACGGACGATTCGCTGGGGGCGGCGGGCCTGCTGCGGAACGTCCATTCGGGGTGTCAGCGCGCCCGAAACCGGCGCATTTTCCTGCGGCGGTCGGTGCTGTCTCCCGCCGCCTGCCGCGGCAAACGAAGGCCGGTGGGTGTCGGGCGCCGCCGCAAACGGCCAAGGTATCTGTGACGGCTCCTGCGCTGTCGCCGCAGGTCGGTTTGCGGGATTCAAAACCCGGGCGGCCGGCGCCAGCGCCGCCGTTGCCACGCCTGCCGTCGCACGCTCCTGCGCACCGCATGGCGGAGCCGCCGAACAAGCCACCCCTGCCAGCGTGTCCAGCACATGTCCTTCGCGCCCTACGCCTGGAGAATGGCCGGCTGCTCGCCGCGCTCGGGTGCCACGCCGCCATAGCGGTGGGCGCCAGCGTGCACGTCGCGGCGGCTAAGAATCCGTGCCACCTGGACGTGGCAGAACTCCTTGCCTTCAGCCGTCCGGCGGCCTTCAGCGTTCAGGCGTGCCGCGATACCGCGCTTGGAGCCGCCCTCGGCAGCCAGCTCGAACGTGCGACGCACAGCAGCGGCACCTTCCTCGTGCAAGCTCAGCCGCCGCGCCCCACGGGTGGCAGTGTAGCCCAGCGGTGCCCGGCCGCCAGCGTAGCCGCCCTTCCGGGCCTTCTCCTTGCGCCCTCCGCTCGTCCGCTCCGTGATAACGTTCCGCTCGCACTCGGCGAAGGAGCCGACAACCTGGAAGAACAGCCGGCCGCTCGACCGCGCGCAGCGCCACGCCGGCCACCAGCGCCAAGGCGCGACCTCGCTCAATCGCCCGCGCGTCCGTGTCCCCCTCGACCAGGGCCGCCGCCTTCTCAATCAGCTCCAGCACGTGCTGCGCGGTGCGCAGCCGGAAGCCGCTCGGCAGGAAGGCCGGACTTGGGTTGGACGCCCCGGAACGCTTCAAGCGCTTGCGCAGGTTATCGTACTCGCGGCGCCGCCCGGGG
>DAHVAF010000235.1 GCA_027314765.1 Clostridia bacterium
TCCATGTCGCCTACCGCGGCGAGGCCATCGCCCTCGTGGCCACGGGCGAGGAGTCCGGGTTCCTGGCGCGCGCGACCGCCGCGTTCGGAGCGCCGCCGCCGCGTGATCCCGCCCCGCCGCAGGGTGTGGCGCTGCGGCTGGCCCGCGCGCTGATGGATGAGGCGGACGACGACGGCCCGGTCGACCTCGCCTGGATGACGCCGTTTCAGCGCCGTGTCCTGGAGATTGTGCGGTCGATCCCCCGCGGCGCCGTGCGCTCGTATGGCTGGGTGGCCGAGACGGCCGGCTATCCCAGGGCGGCCCGCGCCGTGGGCAGCACGCTCGCCGGCAACGCGCTGGGCCCGCTCGTCCCGTGCCACCGGGTGCGGCGGGCCGACGGCTCGGCGGCGCCCTGGCCCGGCCCCGGCGCGACGGCTGCCCGCGACGACCGCCTCACCCGCGAGGGCGCGGACCTCGAGCTGCTGGCCTGGCTGCACAAGCAGGGGAGCTCGGCGTCATGACGGGCGTGGGTGCGACGCCGGTCCCCCTGGCCCCGGCATCCCGCGACACCGCCCGCATCTTCGTCCTGCGCTCCCTGCGCGCCTTCGGCTTCGGCTTCCTCGGCGTGCTCCTGGCCCTGTATCTGGAGCGGTTCGGCTTCGGCGCCCCCGAGATCGGCCTTTACCTCTCGCTGGCCACCCTGGGCGGCATCGGGGTGAACTTCGCCTTCTCGCGGCTGGCCGACCGCCGCGGCCGGCGCCGGATCCTGGCCCTCGCCGCGGCCCTCTACACGCTGGCGGGGATTCTCCTGGCCGTGGCCCAGGGCCCCGTCCTGCTTCTGCTCGCCGCCATCGTCGGGGCCGTGCCTCCGGGCGGCAACGGCCTCTTCTCCGCGGTTGAGCAGGCGATGCTGGGCAGCCATGCCGCGGAGCGGCGGACGCAGATCTTCTCCCTCTATGGCTTTCTCGGCACCGGCGCGATGGCGGCGGGCTCGCTGGCCGCAGGTCTGCCCGACGTCTTCGCCGCCCATGGCATGTCCGTCATGACCGCGTTTCGCCTGATGATGGCGCTGTACGCTGTGCTGGGCCTGGCGATGATCGCCCTGGCCGCGAGCCTCAGCCCGGCCGTGGAGGCCCCGCCCGCCGCCGCGCCGGTCCACGGGTCCGAAGCGGCCGGTGTCGCGCCCAAGCGCAGCGTGTTCGGCCTCGGCCGCTCCCACCGGATCATGGTGCAGATGGCCAGCCTCTTCGTGGCGGATGCCTTCGGCAGCGCGCTGGTGACGACGGCCCTGCTGGTGTACTGGCTCCATGCGCGCTTCGGCCTGGGGGCCGCCCAGCTGGCCCTGCTGTTCGCCGCGACCCAGGTCCTGTCCGCGATCTCCATCCTGCTGGCGGCGCCGCTGGCCCGGCGCATCGGCCTCATCAACACGGCTGTCTGGACCCACATCCCGTCCAGCCTATTCCTGATGGCCGTGCCCCTCATGCCCTCGGCCGCCCCGGCCGTGGTGCTGCTGCTGGCGCGCGGCCTGCTGGTGCAGATGGACGTCCCCACGCGCCAGGCGTACATCGCCTCGGTGGTCGACCCGGAGGAGCGGGCCGCCGCCGCCGGCGTCACGACCATGGGCTACCAGGTCGGCCAGCTGGCCGGACCGGCCGTGGGCGGCGTGACCCTGGTCGCGGGCGCCCTCGGCACCTTCTTCCTGGCCGGCGGCATCAAGATCGCCTATGACCTCACCCTCTGGCAGCTGTTCCGCCACGTGCCGCCGCGGACCTGAATCGCTCACGGATGTGGCGGACTTGTGCCTGCGCCGCGCCGTGGTCCGCGGCCTTGCCGCCCCCTGCCGGCCGGGCGCTTCCGTGTGGGTCCGCTCCAGCCGGGGCGGTGGCTTCGGCCGCTCTCCCCGGGGCCGGTCGCCGAGGCGGCGCCGGCGGTCGCATCCAGCGGCGGCGGAGCGCCGTCCGTGGCGCGGGCCGGGCCCGCCAACCGGGCCAGCATCCAGTGCGCCGTCGCGTCGGTCCAGGCCCTGGCGACTGCGCGGAGCGCCGCCGGCACCTGCTGCGCCGACGTTCCGGTCCCCATCGCCGCCCCGTTGAGCCACACCCGCAGGCGAGCCACCGGGATCACCCACATCCTGGAGCGCGCCGACTTGGACTGCCGCAGCGACGCCGATCCGCGCCTGCCGTCCAGACGGTCGCCGCTCTGCCTCGCTCGCCACCCGCTGAGTCCGTGTCGAGGAGGCGCGCAGGCGCCTCCTACCACGCCACCTCGACCGCATACGGCAGCGGGTCCCGCAGGCCAGCGGCCCGGAACCCCTCGATCCGCAGGCGGCAGGCGTCGCAGCGCCCGCAGGCCGGCCGCTGCCCGAGGTAGCAGGAATGCGTGAGCTCGAACGGCACGCCGAGCTCCGCGCCCAGGCGCACGATCGCCGCCTTGCCCAGGTCGATGAGCGGCGTGCGCACCTCGATCGGCCGCCCCTCGACCCCGGCCTGCGTGCCGAGCCGCGCCGCCTCCGCGAACGCGCGGATGAACTCCGGCCGGCAGTCGGGGTAGCCGGAGTAGTCGAGGGCGTTGACGCCGATGTGCACCTCGCGCGCGCCGACCGCCTCCGCGTACGACATTGCGAAGGCCAGGAAGACGAGGTTGCGAGCCGGCACGTACGTCACCGGGATGTCGACGCCGATGGCCGCAGGGTCGCGGTCGAGGGGCACCTCGCCCTGGCCGGTGAGGGCGGAGCCGCTGATGGAGCGGGCCAGGTCGACGACGCGGTGCCGCTCGGACGGGATGCCGTAGTGGCGGGCGACTTGCGTCGCCGCGCCCAACTCGGCCTCATGGAGCTGGCCGTACGCGAACGAGATGGGGTGGACGAGCCGCCCCTCGCGCACGGCCAGGGCCAGGCACGTTGTGGAGTCCATGCCCCCGGAGAGCAGGACGACCGCGCGCTCCGCCATCTGGCCCTACACCCCCCGCCGGTTGCCCCAGATGAGGACGTGCATCTGCGGCAGCACCCGCACGTCCCCCAGGCGCGAATCGCCGAGCGCCCTGTCGGCCAGGCGGTTCAGCCGCTCAAGCAGGGTGGCCGCCGTGTCCTCGCCGACCCGGTTGCCCACCTGCAGGGTGAGCGGTACCTCGGGGAACCGACCGTGCACGTCGACGGCATAGGCGTAGTCGTCCTCGTCGAAGACCACGACCTTCAGGTCCGGGTCGCGGCAGAGCGCGAGGGCTTGCGCCAGCACCGCCCAGTCCGTGCGCATCCCCGACGAGGGCGGCTTCGGGGAGAAGGTGGCGCTGTCGATCTCGGCCAGCCAGGCCGGAGCGAGGCTGCCCTGGGTCTCCATGTGGGTGCGCCAGCCGCGCGCCTTCAGCTGTTCCACCAGCGGCGCGAGGTCGTGCAGGGCGGGGTTGCCGCCGGACAGCGTCACCCGGCGGCAGCCGCCGGCCGCCGCCTCCAGCCGCGCCACGATCGCCGCCGGCGCGAGCGGCTCGCTCCTGGCCAGCTGCCCCGGCTCCCAAGCGTATTTAGTGTCGCACCACACGCAGGCGTAGTCGCAGCCGGCAAGACGCACGAACATCGTCTTCAGGCCGATCACGCGGCCCTCGCCCTGCAGTGTGGGCCCGAACATCTCGATGACCGGCAGGCGGCGTTCCGTCAATGGGTCACGCGTGGCCCGGGATGCATCGCGCATGGCCTTGGATGCATCACGCATGGCCTTCGCCGTCCGTGGCTGCGGAGGCTGCGGAGGCTGCGGGGGCTGCGGTTGGCGCAGGCGTGTACGTCACGCGATTGCGCGAGGTCTCGCGCACCGTCAGGGAGATGAGGCGCGGCCGGTTCGGCTGGCGATCGAGCTCAGCCTGCAGGCGGCCCGCGAGCCACTCGGCCAGGCGCTCGGTCGTCGGCCGCCGCCCGCCCCGGGTGAGCTCCGGTATGTCGTTGAGCATGGCGTGGTCCAGCTCCTTGAACACGGCCTTCAGCGCGATGAAGTCGGCGACCATGTCCTCATGCAGGGCGTCGGCGCCCACGCTGGCCCGGAACGACCAGTTATGGCCGTGGGGCCGTGCGCACGCGCCCGCGTAGCCGGGCAGGAAGTGGCCGGCCGCGATGTCGTCGACCCGTACTTCAGCCACGAACCGGAAGCCCGCCACCTGTCTCCACCCGCCCCAGAAGTCATTCTACTTCTTGTTACAATGGCGGCTGGAGGTGGCGACTTGTCCCACGAAGCCAGGGCTCGCGAGCTGGGCCTCGAGATCCCCGCGCCGGCCAAGCCGGTGGCGGCGTACGTGCCGGCGGTGCTGCACGGAGGGCTGCTCTATGTGTCCGGTCAGCTGCCGAGCGTCTCGGGCCAGGTGCAGTATAAGGGCAAGGTCGGCAAGGACGTGACCCCGGAGGACGGGTACAAGGCCGCGCGCCTCTGTGCCCTCAACGCCCTCGGTGCCGCGCGCGCCGAGCTGGGGAGCCTGGACCGCGTGGCCCGGGTGCTGCGCGTGGGCGGTTTCGTGAACAGCGCGCCGGGGTTCACGGGCCAGCCCGGCGTGATCAACGGCGCTTCGGAGCTGCTCGGCCAGGTCTTCGGCGATGCCGGCAAGCATGCGCGGGCGGCCGTGGCGGCGCCGGAGCTGCCCCTGGACGCGGCGGTCGAGGTCGAGTTCCTCTTCGCGGTGGAGTAGGTCATGCACGCCAACGCCGAGCGGGTCCAGGCAGAGCTCGCGGCGCGGGGCAGCCCCGCCGAGGTCGTCGAATTGCCGGCCCGCACGGCCACGGCGGCTGAGGCGGCGGCCGCGGTGGGCGCCGAGGTCGCGGCCATCGCCAAGTCCCTCGTGTTCCTGGTGGGCGAGGAGCCGGTGCTCGTGATCGCCTCCGGCGCCCACCGCGTGGCGGAGGACAGGCTGGCCGCCTGGGCCGGCGGTCCCGTTCGGCGGCCGGATGCCGACACGGTGCGGCGGCTGACCGGCTTCCCCGTCGGCGGCGTGCCGCCGATCGGCCACGCGCGGCCCCTGCGCACCCTGCTGGACGCCGACCTTCTCGCCCAGCCCCGCATCTGGGCCGCGGCCGGCACGCCCCATGCCCTGTTTTCCATCGCGCCCCACGACCTGGTGCGGCTGGCCGGGGCCGAGGTGGCGGAGATCGGCGCGCCCTGATGGCGGATCGCCTGCACAAGTACCTCGCCCATTGCGGGATTGCCTCGCGCCGCGGGGCCGAGGGCGTCATCCGCGCCGGCCGCGTCCGGGTGAACGGCGAGACCGTGACGGACCCTGCCCACCCGGTCGCGGCGGGCGCCGACCGCGTGGAGGTCGACGGCAGGGCCGTGGCGCCTGTCGCCGAGCGGGTGGTGCTCCTGCTCAACAAGCCCCGCGGCTATGTCAGCACGGCCAGCGATCCGCAGGGCCGCGCCACCGTGCTCGACCTCGTCCCGCGCGAGCTGGGGCGCCTCTATCCCGTCGGGCGGCTCGACGCGCAGAGCGAGGGCCTGCTCCTGCTCACCAACGACGGCGACCTGACGTACACCCTCACGCACCCGCGCCACCAGGTTCCCCGCGTGTACGAGGTGTGGTGCGAGCCCGATCCCGACCCGGAGCGGATCAACCGGCTGCGGCGCGGCGCCGTGCTGTCGGACGGGCCGGCG
>DAHVAF010000246.1 GCA_027314765.1 Clostridia bacterium
AGTAGCCCAGCACAAACTGGACTTGGATCTCTTCCCCAGGCGCAAGCACGTTTGGCACATCAGGCGGTGGTATGACAAGTCGACCACGTTGCTTTGGAACCCATGTCGCGCTGAATGGATCTGTTCCCAAGATGGCGACGCCCGGGCCCACGTTCTTGAGCGACAGAGTAAAGCGGGCGGTCTTGACCTGAAGATCACTCGTCATAGTCGCGCCAAACGGAGGCGCTGCGCGTCTAACGGCAATCAGCGGGCGAATTGTGCTCCGAACGGCATCGCGCGCCGCCGCCGCCGACCGCATAGAGCCCCACGCGGCGGCACCTGTGGCTAGCGCAGCTACCACGCCCGCGACGGTGCCGGCGATAGTCCAGTCGCTAGGTTGCGTCATGTAGGCGTCCGTTGGCACGCTTGCCACGGACATAAGAACGCTTCGTCATAGCGCCTCACCGGTCCGAGTGAGTGTAACCCCAGGCTCCCCGGGTGCTCATGCAACGGCGCCTCTGGACTACCCAACTAAGACGCCGGGCCTCTGCCGGCGAACCATGACAACTGACGGGCAAGGCTTCTGCTCGGGTCCACCCGTATCCTTGCCCGACGGCCTTGGGACGGCCCAGACGTGACCGGTTCGCCAGCCGTCACGGAAGCAGCGCAGCTAACCATCGGCACGATCTAAGCGGCCGACCTATGAGGCGGCATTCAAGGGGAAAGAATCACGTCTTTCGACCCCCGAATGGTCACAACCCGGTCACGGGACAAACCCCGCCAGAATAGCGGGGGTTTGCCGGATTCACCAGACAAACATCCGTTCCCGCGAAACCCGCCCGCCCTTATTTGGTGCGGGTTTCGGCGTGCACACTGGTGGAGGTGGGGAGGAGCCGCCGATGGCGCCACCCAATCGGCCGCGGCTCACGATGTGGTCGCGACCGCCTCACCGCGTGCCATCAGCACCACGGTCCCGTCGGCCGCAGTGGGGCGCGTTGGATACTTCGTCCCCTTGTGCCCATGGTAGATCCGGAACAGGAGCGCAACCACTCGCGGCGTGGTGATAAACCGACGCTCCTGTGTTGACGGTACACTTGGTTATCGCCGGGAGGACCGACTCGGCAGCCGACCTCCAACCAAGGACGGAAGGCATGAGGGGGTCGAGAGGTCCACTGTTCGTCCAGCCAACGACAGCGTGGTATCCTTGTGGCGACCGCACTTCAGCAACTCACAACTGATGACGCCATCGTGCTGATGGAGCCGTTCATGCGCCCGCTCTTCAACGTGCCGGGCGTGGGCGCGTTCGTGGTGGCGATGGGCCTGGCGAGCGGCTACCCGATCGGCTCCGTCCTGTCGGCGAAGCTGCGCCGCGAGGGCCAGCTGACCCGCGGCGAGGCCGAGCGGCTGATGTCTTTTACAAATACTGCGGACCCGCTCTTCATGGCCGGTGCCGTCGCAGTCGGCATGTTCGGCAACGCCGCCCTGGGCGGCATCATCATGGCCGCCCACTACCTCGGTGCCCTGGCCACCGGGATTCTCCTCCGGTTTCATCGCAAGGACGACCGCACGCCCCCTCCGCCGCCGGCGGCCCGCCGCCAGGGGGTCCTGGCCCGAGCGTTCTCCGAGATGTTGGCGGCGCGGCAGCGCGATGGGCGCGCCTTCGGCCAGGCCCTGGGCGACGCCGTGCGCGACTCCGTCCAGACCCTGCTGCTGGTCGGCGGGTTCATCATCCTGTTCAGCGTGATCATCCAGATCCTGACCCGGACGGGCGCCGTGGCGTGGATCACCTCCGCCCTGTCGCTCGTGCTCGGCCCCCTCGGCATCCACCACCAGGCCATCGGGTCCCTGGTATCCGGGTTCTTTGAGATCACCATCGGCAGCCAGGCCGCCGCCCAGGCGCCCGTCGCCCTGATGGAACGGGTGATGCTCGCCAGCGCCATCATCGCGTGGAGCGGGCTCTCGGTCCTGGGCCAGGTGGCGGCTGTCACGCAGGGCACCGGCGTCAGCATGGTGCCTTACGTGGTGAGCCGCGTGATCCACGCGGTGTTCGCGGCGGTCATCACGGTGCTGCTCTGGAGCCCCGGCGCGGCCGTGCCCACCCTGGCCGCCGGCCGAGGCCCGGCGGCCCAGCTTCCCGACTTCTGGCGCATCCTGGCAGGCTCGACAGCACTGCTCGCCGCGGCCCTTCTGGCCTGCGCCGCCCTGACCACGTTCGCGGCGTGGCGCGAGCGCACTGCGGCCTGAAAGAAGGCTGCTGGCCCCGCTCGCCGCCGCCCTCCTGGCCCGTGGGGCCCTGACCACGTTCGCCGCGTGGCGCGAGCGCACGGCGGCCTGAAAGAAAGCTGCGGGCCCCGCTCGCCGCCGCCCTCATGGCCTGCGCGGCCCCGACCACGTTCGCCGCGGGGCGCGTGCGTTCGGCGGCCTGACAGGGAGATGCTCCCTTCCGCGCGAACTCTGGACCACCATGGTTCGCTTCCTGCATACGGCCGACTGGCACGTGGGCATGCCGGCCCGCTTTCTGAGCGACGAGGCCGCGGTTCGCTACGCCCGGGCCCGGCTCGACGCCGTGCGGGCGCTTGGCAGCACGGCACGGGAGCAGGGCTGCGCCTTCATCCTGGTCTGCGGCGACGCCTTCGACTCCAACCTCGTCAGCCGCCGGACCATCCACCAGCTGGCCCAGGCCCTGACCGAGGTGCCGGTGCCCCTTTACCTCCTCCCGGGCAACCATGACCCCCTGGACCCGGCGGCCGTCTACCGTCGGGAGGAGTTTCTTCGCACCGTGCCCGCGCATGTTCGGGTCCTGGCGGAGACCGGCGTCGTCCCCATCGGGCCCGGGGTTGAGCTGGTGGCCGCACCCTGGCGCTCCAAGCGGCCCACGGCGGACCCGGCCGCCTCCGCCTGCGCATCGCTGCCGCCCCCAAGCCCCGGCACCGTCCGCGTCCTCGCCGCCCATGGCGCGGTCGACATCTTCCGGCCGGATGCCGACATGGACCCGTCGCTCATCCGCCTGCGCCCGCTCGACGAGTTACTGGCCCAGGGCCATGTGCACTACGTGGCCCTCGGCGACCGCCACTCGGCCACCCGGGTCGGCGGCAGCGGCCGGGCCTGGTACCCGGGGGCGCCCGAAGCGACGGCGTTCGACGAGCAGGACGCGGGCAACGCGCTGGTGGTCGAGGTGGACGCGGCCGCGTGCCACGTCCAACCCATCCGGGTCGGGCGCTGGCGCCTGCTCCGCCACGCCTGCGACGTGACGGGAGCGGCAGGGGTGGATGCCCTTGCCGCCTGGCTGGAGGGGCTCCCCGGCAAGGGCGAGACGGTGGTCCGCCTGGATCTCGCCGGCACGGTGGACGTGGGCGAGCACGCGCGCCTGACGGCCCTTCTGGAGCGGTTCCGGGATGTGCTGGCCGGACTCGACCTGCCCGACGGGCAGCGGCGGGTGGCCGTGCTGCCCACCGGCGCCGACTTCGAAGGGCTGGGGCTGGCCGGCTTCGCGGCCACAGCCGTGGACGAGCTCAGCAGCCAGGCGGCGGGCGTCGGCGAGGCGGCAGAAACGGCCCAGGATGCGCTGCGGCTGGTCTTCCGGCTGGCCGGGCCGGCGGGCGCATGAGGCTGCTGCGGCTGCACCTGCGGGACTTCGGCGGTGTGCGCAGCCGCACCGTGGAGCTGCAGCCGCAGGGCGTCACGGTCCTCGTCGGCCCGAACGAGGTGGGCAAGAGCACGCTGCTGGCGGCCCTGGACATCCTCATCCGCCTCCCCGACAGCTCGCGAGCCCAGGAGGTGCGCGACGCGCAGCCCGCCGGCCAGGACGTGGGCCCGCGCGTGGAGGCGGAGATGGCCACCGGGCCCTACCGCCTCACCTACGCCAAGCAGTGGCTGAAGAGCCCCCAGACGACCCTGCGCGTGGCCGGTCCGGGCCTCAACCAGGCGCTGACGGGGCGGGAGGCCCACGAGCGGGCCGAGGCCATCTTCGCGGAGACGCTGGACCGCGACCTTTGGGATGCCCTGCGCGTGCAGCAGGGCCAGCTCATCCAGGGCCAGGGCTCCGCAACGCCGCTTGCGCGCAGCGGCTCCCTGCGCGAAGCCCTGGACCGGGCCGCGGGCGGAAACCTGGGCGGCCGCGCGGAGTACGGGCTGCTGGAGCGGGTCGCGGCCGAGCGGGCGCAGTACCTGACCGATACCGGCCACCCGCGTGGCGCGTATCGCGACGCGGCGCGGCGGGTGGACGAGGCGCGGGCCGCGGTGAGCCCGCTGCGCACCCGAATGAGCGACGTGGAGCGGCTGCTTACCGAGATCCCCCGCCTGGAGGGCGAGCTGCGCCGGATCGGCGGGGACCGCGTGCGGGCGGCGGAGCGGCTGACGGAGCTTCAGGCGCGGCAGGACGCGGTGCGGGCCCAGGCGGCGGAGCTGGCGCGGCGGGAGGCGGATGTCGCCAACGCCGATCGCCACCAGGCCGCGGTCGCGGCCGCCCTGGCACAGCGGCAGGCCCTGGCCCGCGGGGTCGCGCAGGCGGAGGAGCACCTGGCCGCGCTTCGCCTTCGGGCCGAGAGCGCGCCCGATGTCGGCGGCCTGCAGGCCCACCGCGCCGCCGCCCACGAGGCGTGGCTGGCCCGCCGCGCCGAGGCCGAAGCCGCCACCGCTCGCAGGGCGCAGGCGCAGATGGACCTGGACCGTGTGCGCGACCGGGCGGCCCTGGAGGCGCTCGACCTGCGCTTGGAGCGCGCCCATGAAGCCGAGGCCCGCCTGCACGCGGCGGAGGCCCTGCAGGCCACCGCCACGCTTACGCCCGAGGCTCTGAGACGCCTGGAGGAGGCACAGGGCCGCGCGGATCGCGCGGCGGCCCAGCTCGAGGTCGGATCGGCATCGCTGGAAATCGCCGCCCTGGCCGACGTGGACCTGCGCATCGGACCCGACGCCCGTCACCTGGCCGCCGGCGCGTCGGAGACCCACAACGTGCCCGACAGCCTGGAACTGCTGCTGCCGGGGCTGCTGAGCATCCGTGTGCGTGGGGGCGGTGAGGCGGCACGCCTGAAACTCGCCGCCGAGACGGCCCACGACGAGTTGCGGCGTCTGCTCGCGGAGGCTGGCGTTGCATCGCTGCCGGCGGCCCGGGCCGCGGCCGATGCCCGCCGCTCGGCCGAGGAGACGGCCCGCCGCGCGCGTGGGGACCTCCAGTCGGCCCTGGCCGGCCACAGCCTCGACGACCTCGCCGCCGAGCGAGCTCGCCTGGCTGCCCGCGCCAGCGCCCCGCCACCATCCCTCGACCTTGCCCAGGCCGAGGCGGCGCGTGCCCAGGCCGAGGCGGCTGAGCAGCAGGCGCTGCTGGGCCTTGACCGCGCGCGCCAGCACGAGGAGGCGGCCATGAGCGCGGCCCAGGCCGCCGAGCTGCAGGTCGCGGGGCTGCGGCGGGAGATCCAGCTGGCGGAGGAGGGCCATGCCACGGCCTCGGAGACCCTGGCGCGCGCCCGCATGGAGGAGGGCGACGACCCCATCGCGGCTGCGGCCGCAACCGCCGCGGAGGCCCTGCGCCTGGCCCAGTCCGCCCACCAGGCGGCCAGAGCCGCCTACGACAGCCTGGATCCCGACCAGGTCCGTCTCCTCTGGTCCAATCAGACCAAGGTGGTCGCCGGCCTCGACGGCCAGAGGTGGGAGGCCGAGAGTCAGCTGGTCCGGACTCAGGAGCGCCTGCGGATGATGGAGGGCGAGGGGCTGCAGGAGGCCTGCGAGGAGGCCGAGCGCGACCTGGAGCGGGCGGAGCGCGAGCACGGCCGCCTGCGCCGCCTCGCCGAGGCCGCCGACCTCCTCCACCGGACGCTGCGGGCCCATCGCGAGCGCATGCTGCGCGACTACCAGGCGCCCTACCGCGAGGCCATCGAGGGGCTCGGGCGCGTGGTGTTCGGGCCCACGTTCGCGGTGGAGCTGGATGAGGACCTCGACGTCGCCCGCCGCACGCTGGCCGGCCAGACCCTGGACTTCCGCCTGCTCTCGACGGGCGCCCAGGAGCAGCTGGCCGTCCTCGCGCGCCTCGCGGCGGCCACGCTGGCCAGCGGCGACGGCGTGCCGGTCATCCTGGACGACGCCTTCGGCTACTCGGATCCCAGCCGGCTCGAGATGCTGGGCGCCGTGCTGGCCAGCGTCGGCGACCGCTGCCAGATCCTCGCCCTCACGTGCTTCCCCGAGCGGTACCAGGGGGGGGGCGGCGCGAAGGTCATCCGCATCGGCCCGGAGGTCGACGCCGGCATGGACCTCGAGGCCAGCGTGCGCCAGGTCGCCGCCGCCGCCGAACCGCGGCCCATGAGCACCGCCGCGCCATCCCCTGCGGACCGCGTGCTGGCCTGCCTGGAGGCGGCAGCCCAGCCGCTGGGCAAGCGCGAGCTGCTGGCGGCCGCGGGACTGCCGGAGGCGGAGTGGGCGCGCATCATGGACGAGCTGCTGCGGGGCGGACGGGTCGAGCGGCTGGGCGCCAAGCGCGGCGCCACCTACCGCGTCCGCGGGATGTAGCGCGCGCCGCCCCCAGCCACACCCCCGCGACGGAACCGGCGTCCAAGGCGCCGCCGCATGGCGGCGCCTACCGAATCCCGCCGGGCCGCGCCCTCGGCCCGGCCCCCCGCAGCATCGCGAGGGGATAGAACGTGCCGCGCCAGATGATGCCGCCGCGGCGCAAGACCCGAAGTCCGGCGCACGCCTGGACGTATGTCCACGCCACGTGCACGGCCGGCAGCGCGAGGGCGTACCAGGGCGGGAAGTCCGTGATCGCGCGCCCGGCGCGCGCGTACAGGACCATGGAGATCAGGGCGGCCGCGGCGAACGGCCACCGCACCCAGCCGCCGGCGGCCACGGCGCCGACAAACGGCAGCAGTCCGGCCAGCGCCAGGGCCACCAGCCCGCCCGCCAGCACCCCGACCCGGTAGTCGATGGTCGCGAACGCCGTCTTCTCCATCGCGACGATGGCCGAGGCGACGTCGGGCTGCCACTGCACCTGGACCGAGCCCTTCGCCAGCACCACGTCCGACCGCCCGCCGGCGCGCTTCAGGCGCTCGGCCAGGCGCATGTCGTCGTCGGGCCGCGCGCGGATGGCGGCATGGCCGCCGACCGCGATATACGCGCTGCGCCGCACGAGGTTGAAGGCCCCGATCCCGATGAACTCGGGCCGGCGGGGGTCGCGCACGCGCCAAGGGCGGCTGGTTCCCGCGAGCAGGAAGGCCACGTAGGCCACAAACGCGCGCAGGGCAAGGCCGTGCGCGAGTACCGTCGGCAGCACGGTCAGGTGGTCGAGGCCGTGCGCCTCGGCATAGCCCACGGCCCGCCCGAGCGCCGTCGGCTCAAGCACCACATCCGCGTCGACGAACAGCAGCCAGTCGCCGGTGGCGGCCGATGCCCCGGTGGCCAGGGCGCGGTTCTTGCCGAGCCAGCCGCGCGGAAGCCGTGAGACGTGCACGACCCGCAGCCGCGGGTCGCGCTCGGCCATGGCCGCCAGGATCGCGCCCGTGCCGTCGGTCGACCGGTCGTCGACCACGACCACGCCGTAATGGGGATAGGCCAAGCGAAGCAGGGAGCCGACCCCGCGCGCCACATCCGCGGCCTCGTTGCGCGCCGCCACGACCACGCTCACGGTCGGAGCCGCCCCGTAGTCGCAGGGCGGCACCGCGGGGAGCGGTCGGACGGTCGGCCCGCCCCTGGCCGCATCCACCGCCCGCATGGCCCAGAAGAGTAGGAGCGCCAGGGCCGTAAGGCCGACTGCATCGTGCAGAAGCGTCGCCATCCATGGCCTTCCCTCTTCTCATCTGATCGGCGGCACCCGCCTCAAACGTCAGCGACTGGAGAACGATGGCAGAAGTGAAGACAGGGAGGTCTGGGCCGCGGGCGGTCGCCGGTTCGAGCTGCCCGTCCAGCGCTGGATGCTCAGCGCCGTCTCGGCGTTCATCGGGGCACTGCCCCTTCTCACGCTTGTCATCGAGCGCGTGGCCATGCGCACGGGCATCGCGCCCTGGTACGCGTTCTTCGAGCTGTACCCGCCCCTTCTGCTGGCGTGGCTCTGGATCGCCCTGCGCCTGCCCGGCGAGGCCTGGATCGAGACGGTCGCCTACTTCCTGCTCTGCGCCGTCGGCCTGCAGCTCGCGGCCGGGATCTCCACCCAGCAGACCCTCACCGCGCTGGGCGCCTTCTACATCCTGCCGATGATCGGCGTCTTCAACCGCAACTGGGGCATGGTCGCCCTCTCGGTCGCGCTCGGCATCGGCTTCGACGTGGTGGAGCTCCTCCTCCCCTCCCCCCTGCACGGTCAGCTGGGCAGCAGCGCCGGCGCCGTGGCCTACGTCTACGGCCTGCTCTACCTCATCTTCGGCGGGCTCAACGCGCTGGTGGCCCACGTCCTCCACCAGCGTGAGAAGACGCTGGAGGCGGAGCGCAGCCACGCCCGCGCCCAGGAGCGGCGCTTCCGCGTCCTGGCCGACAACTCCGCCGACCTCATCGCCCTGCACGAATCGGACGGCCGCATCAGCTACGCCAGCCCGGCCTGGGAGGCCCTGCTCGGCTACGGGCCAGAGACGGTGGAGGGCCAGACCCTGCTGGACTTCTGCCACCCCGAGGACATGCCGCCGCTGGAGCTCTCGCTGCGGGCCGCGAGCGCCGGCCGCCCCAGCCGCGTGGTTCACCGCATGCGGACAAGCCAGGGCCGCGAAGTCTGGTGTGAGACGCTGATCCGCACGGTGCCCGAGGTCAAGGAGCGCGGGCAGCAGCTGCAATCGACCTCGCGTGACGTGACGGAGCGCAAGGCCTTCGAGGAGCAGCTCGCGCGCCAGGCGGACACCGATCCGCTGACCGAGCTGCCCAACCGCGCCTTCCTGCTGAAGCGGACCGACAGCGCGCTCCGCGCCGGGCGGCCGCTGGCCGTGATCTTCATCGACCTGGACAACTTCAAGAACATCAACGACAGCCTGGGCCACGCCGCGGGCGACCGCGTGCTCATCGCCTTCGCGCAGCGCGTCAGCCGCATGCTGCCGCCTGGCGTGATGCTGGCGCGCCTGGGCGGCGACGAGTTCGCCGTGCTGATGGATGGCGCCGACGCCCCCGAGGGGGCCTCACCAGCCTCGTCCGCGCACGCTGCATCGCTCATCGACTCGGAGGCCACGGGCGCCGCGACCATGGCGACGGGCGCCGCGGAGGTGGTCCCACCCCTTCAGCCTGCCGCCGCGGCCCCCGCCGCGGACACCATCGCCACCGAGGCCGAGGTCCTGGCCGACCGCATCGCCGCCGTCCTGCGCGCGCCCTTCGACCTCGGCGAGCGCCACCTCTACCTGACGACGAGCGCCGGCATCGTCGAGGGCGAGCCGCGCCACACGTCGGCCGACGACCTCATGCGCGACGCCGACGCCGCCATGTACGCGGCCAAGCGCTCCGGCAAGGCCGGGCACCGGCGCTTCGACCACCGCATGGTGGAGCTGGCGGAGACGCGCCTGCGCGTCGACAGCGACCTGCGCCTGGCCCTCAGCCGCGGCGAGTTCGTGCTCTTCTACCAGCCGATCGTGAACCTCGGCACGCAGCGCCCCGCAGGCTTTGAGGCCCTGATCCGCTGGCAGCACCCGACCCTTGGCCTGCTCAGCCCCGACCGCTTCATCCCCATCGCCGAGGAGAACGGGCTGATCGTGCCGATCGACCACTGGGTGCTGGGCGAGGCCTGCCGCCAGGCCTGCGCCTGGGCCGTGCTGCACCCCGCCGACCCGCCCATCTTCGTCAGCGTGAACCTCTCCGCGCAGCAGTTCCGCTCCCCCGGCCTCGCCGACGCCGTGCGCGACGTCCTGCAGACCACGGGCGTCAAGCCCTTCATGCTGCGCCTGGAGATCACGGAGAGCGCGCTGCTGGTCCGGCAGGAGGAGAGCCTGCGCGCCTTCGCGGAGCTGCGCCAGCTCGGCGTGCGCATGGTGATCGACGACTTCGGCACGGGCTACGCGAACCTCAGCTACCTGCAGAAGTTCCGCGTGGACGCGCTGAAGATCGACCGCAGCTTCATCGCCCGCCTGGCCGTCGACCCCGAGGAGACGGCCATCGTGCGCTCGCTGCTGTCGCTGGCGAAGGAGCTGAAGATGGACGTGACGGGCGAGGGCATCGAGACGCCGCAGCAGTGCGAGCACCTGCTGAACCAGGACTGCACGTACGGCCAGGGCTACCTGTTCTCCAGACCGGTGCCCGCGGCGGAGGCGACCGCGTATCTGGCTGGCTGGCTGAGCCGGGCTTAGAAGGGTTTGTGACGGGGTCCGGATGACACAAGCGACGGTCGCAAAGCGACCGCCGCGAAG
The DNA here is from genome assembly GCA_027314765.1 of Clostridia bacterium. Classification (GTDB taxonomy): domain Bacteria; phylum Bacillota; class Sulfobacillia; order RBS10-35; family JAJYVM01; genus JAJYVM01. The sequence goes on from DAHVAF010000246.1 coordinate 10,272, forward strand.
CTGGGGTCTGGAGGACGCGAGCGCAGCGAAGCTGGCCCGAGCCGCGCCTGGATGGAACGAGCGGCGGGGGCGCCGCGCCCTGGATGGAGGAAGCGGCGGGACCGCATATGCGCGGCCCCACCCATATGGCTTAGCGGAGCGCGTCCATGAGCGGGCTCAGGTCCCGGTCGGAGAAGTCCGTGTCCACCAGCGCCTCCCGGCCGTAGCGCGGGTTGCGCTCCGCCAGGGCGTCCTCGTACGTGGGCAGGTCGACCTCGTAGTAGACGCCCACGGGGATCTTCTCGCCCCACTCGTAGGACTTGGTGATCGCCTGCACCTTCTTGGCCACGACCTCGTCCGCGTCGCTCGGGTCCTTGACCTTGCCGTCGTAGCCCGTCTCGGACAGGCGGTAGAGGCGCGGGCCGCCGGACTGCGTGTGGTTGTACCACTCGGCGGTATAGAGGTCGTTGTAGGTCGGGCAGGTCTGCAGCACGTCGATGAACGAGCTGCCGCGATGGCGCACCCCGGCCGCGATCAGCGAGGCCAGCGTGCGCGGGTCGAGGGCGAAGGCGCGGGCGACGAACGTGTAGCCCGAGCTGACGGCCAGCGCCAGCGGGTTGACGCCGTCCTGGATGGCCGCCTCCGGCATCGACTTCGTCTTCAGTCCCTTGCGCAGGGTCGGCGAGCCCTGGCCCTTGGTCAGCCCGTAGACCGAGTTGTTGAAGACGACATACGTGATGTCGACGTTGCGCCGCCCGGCGTTGACGAAGTAGCCGGAGCCGATGCCGTAGCCGTCGCCATCGCCGCCCACGGCCAGCACCGTCAGGTCCTTGTTGCTGAGCTTGGCGCCCGTCGCCACCGGCAGCACGCGCCCGTGCAGCGTGTGGTAGCCGTAGGCGTGGATATAGTGCGACGTCTTGCCTGAGCAGCCGATGCCGGAGAAGACGGCGACCTTGTGCGGGGGCAGCTGCAGCTCGGCCAGGGCCATCTGGATGGCGTTGACGATGCCGAAGTCGCCGCAGCCCGGACACCAGTTGATGTGGGCGTCGCTCTTGTAGTCTCTGGGCTTCAGGACCGTGGCCATCTTGGCTAATCCCCCCAAAACCATGGACGGTGGCGGGAGCGGCAGGAGCCTAACCGAGCCGGTGCGAGACCATCAGGCGGCCGGGGCCCTCGGCGATCACGTGGCGCAGGCCGTCCATCAGCTCCTCCTCGGAGAAGGGGCGGCCGTCGTACTTCACGATGCTCTGGTCCATGGCGATGCCCGTCTGCTCGCGGATCAGCAGCCCGAGCTGGCCATCGTAGTTGCACTCGACCAGCACGGTCTTCTTGGCGGCGCGCAGGATCGCGGTGACGGCGCTCACGGGGAACGGCCGCATGATGCGGATCTGCAGGAAGTTGGCCTTCACCTTGTCCTCGCGGGCGAGGATGTCCAGGGCATCGAGGATCGCGCCCTTGGTGGAGCCCCAGCTGACGATCGTGACGTCGGCGCTCTTGGGTCCATGCAGCGTCAGGAAGCGGTCGGAGGGGATCTCGCGCAGGGCCAGCTCGAGCTTGCCCATGCGCTTGTCCTGCATCCGGATGCGGTTCTCGGCGTCCTCGGTGATGTGCCCGCGGGGATCGTGCTCGTCCGTCGTGCTCCAGTAGATGCCGCCGGCCTGCCCGGGCACGGAGCGCGGGGTCACGATCCCGTCGCTGAAGTCATAACGGAGGTAGTCCGCGTCGCCGTTTCCGCCCTCACGGAAGCGCGGCCCGCGGTCCACGGGCGGCAGGCGGTCCAGGCCCAGATCCTCCGTCGTGATGAACGTCGTGCCAAGCGCCTTGTCGACGAGGACCATGACCGGCATCTGGTAGCGGTCGGCCCAGTTGAAGGCCTCGTACGAGTCGCGGACGATCTCGTGCACATCGCCCGGTGCGACCAGCAGGTGTGGGAACTCGCCGTGGCCCGGCTGCAGGGCGAACCGCAGGTCCGCCTGCTCGTGCCGGGTCGGCAAGCCCGTGCTGGGCCCGCCGCGCGACCAGAGCACCAGCACCGGCCCGGCGGCCTCCGTCATGGCCGCGAAGCCAAGGCCCTCGACCATCAGCGACAGGCCGGGCCCGGAGGTCGAGGTGCTGGCCCGCACGCCGGCGTGGGCCGCGCCAACCGCCATGTTGATGGCCGAGACCTCATCCTCGGTCTGCACGACGACGAGGCCCTGGTCGCGCTGGTGCGCCTCCAGGTACACGTTCTCGTCGGTGGCCGGGCTGATCGGGTAGTACGACTGAAAGCCGATGCCGGCCTTCAGCTTGCCCATGGCGGCCGCGTACGCGCCGCGGATCAGCATGGGCGGCTTGCCTTTCGGCGGGCTCACGCGAGGTAGCCGGAACGCGAAGCCGTCGGCGAACCGCTCGCGCACGAACTCGTAGCCGAGGGCCGCGGCCTTCGCGTTCAGCTCGCCGAGATCGGCGCGGCGGCCGCCGAATTCCGCGCGCAGGGCATCCTGATAGCGGGCGAGGTCGAAGTCGAGCAGCGCCAGCGACGCGCCGACGGCGACCGTGTTGGTCATCACCTTGAGCCGGGAGGCCTGACCCTCGCGGCTGCTGCCCTTCAGGGCCTCCTCCAGGAGCTCCAGGTACGGCACCGGGCAGAGCAGGACGTCCGCGCCGTGCTCGCCGGGGCCGTCGTTGGCGTCGAAGACGACGGCGCCGCCCGGCACGACCTCCTGCACGTGGCCCTTGAAGCCCGGGAACGCCGCGTGGCGCTCGCCCACGAGCGTCTCGTCGTCCAGGGCCACCAGGACGTGCACGCGCTCGGACACGTTGCGGTGGCCGGATCGGCCGACACGCACGCGATAGTAGCTGTGCTCGCCCATGATGTTGCTGTGGTACTCGATGTTGGCGATCACGCGGTACCCGGCGCGGGTGGCCGCCTTCGCGAAGCCCTCCGCCGCCGCGTTGATGCCGCCGCCCTGCGGCCCGCCGATCAGCCAGGTCAGATCATCGTGACCCAACGAGCGCTCGCCTCCCGTATGCATTGGGGCATGCCTCCACATGACCGACTGCGCCGATCCTGAAAGGCGCTTATTGCATCCTAACGCGTTGCGCGCGGCAAGCAAAGCGCAGCCGCCGAACGCCAGCACGGCAGAGACCCGCGCGACGCAGCGGCCAAGCGCCTTGACCGTCTCGCGCTATGCGCTCCGCTTCCACATTCGATGTGACATCGCCAAGGTGGGGGTTGGCTCTTCCTCGCTTCGATTACACTTCGCGCGGCGGCCAGGGTGCCACGAGATCATCGACCTCGTCTTCGCCGCTACCTGATGTGGCCATCGCCACCTCGCTCAGGGTGATGCGTGACCTCAGCGAGACGCACTTTCCGCTCACGTCGTGCCAGAGCTCCGGCCATCCCGAACTCGCGAGCGGCCTCTTGAGTGCCCCCCGGGCCCTTCGTGGTCCGCTCAGCAGCAGGGGCATACACGAGGGACGCTACGCTCCCGCAAACGCGAAGATGGCGTCGATGACGATGCTTGTGGCCAGGCGAACCTCCGACAGATCGACCCATTCCACGGCGGCGTGCGCCTGGCTGATGTCGCCCGGCCCGAAGACAACGGTGGGAACTCCGAAGCGCGCGATGTGGCTGGCGTCCGTGCCATAAGGGACGCCCATGGTCGCGGCCTGCGGGCGATGCTGGCGCGCGCCTGCGAGCACGGCGCGGACAAGAGGGCCGTCCGGGTCGGCCGCCATCGCCCCGCCCATGATGGTGGACTCGGTGATCTCGGCGCGGACGCCTTCTGGCAGGCGGAGGCCCGCCAGCGCGGCGCACAGCTCCGCCAGGGCCGTCTCCGGCGTCTCGCCGGGCACGAGGCGGCGATCGAAGCCCACGGTGCAGCGCTCGGGGATCGTGTTGGGCCCCGCGCCGCCCACGATCTGCGTGAAGGCAAGGGTTGGCGCGCCGACGAGCGGATGCGCTCGGGCGGCCAGCCGTGGGGCGATGGCCGCCTGAAGCGCTGGCAGGATGGCCGCCGATGCGTCGATCGCGTTCCGCCCCTCCGCCGGGCTTGACGAATGCGCCGCGCGGCCGTGAACGACCAGCTCCGAGCGGAGCACGCCCTTGTGCGCCACCACGACATCGAGCTGCGTGGGCTCGCCGACGATGGCGCCGTCCGCCCGCAGGCCCTGCTCCATCAGGGTGCTGATGCCGATTCCCGAGAACTCCTCGCCGGCCGTGGCGGCGAACACGACCGTCACGGGCGGCGTGACGCCGGCGCGGCGCAGGGCGCGCACTGCACCAAGAAATGCGACGACGGACGCCTTGTCGTCGCAGGAGCCGCGGCCGTAGAGGCGCCCGTCCGCAATCCGGGCCGAGAAGGGCTCATCCATCCCCTCGACCTGCACGGTGTCGGTGTGCGCCTCCAGCAGCAGCGTCCGCGGGCCGCTGCCCTTCAGGGTCGCAACCGCGTTGGTGCGGCCGGGGGTTGCGTCCGCGACCGCCGGCGAAAGGTCGAGGCTCTCCAGCTCGGCGGCGACGCGGCGCGCCATGGCGGCCTCGCCGCTGCCGCCCGGCCAGGTGTCGGGGTTGATGCTCTCGATGCGGACCAGATCGGCGAGGAGGGCCGTCTGCCATGCCGGGTCGACGGCCCGGAGGGCCGCGTCGCGGTCAGCGCTTGCCATTCGTCTGCCTCCGTACTGCGGCCACGCACGCCCGGGCGCGAAGCGCCTTGTCCCGATCAGCGCCGGCCATCCATCCGCCTCCGTACTGCGGCCACGCACGCCCGGGCGAGGGCGGGAAGCGCCGGGTCCCGATCCGTGCCGGCCATCGATCTGCCTTCACGCTGCAGCCACGCACGCCCGAGCCGGGGGTCGGCGCAACGTGCCCGATCCCGGTCAGCGCCCGCCATCCATCTGTCTCCGCAATGCGGCCACGCATGCCCGGGCGAGGGCGTCCGTAGCGTCGATCACGGGCACCGGACCATCCCCATCCGCGAGCGCCAGCGGCAGCTCGGTGCAGCCGAGCAGAACCGCGTCCGCGCCCGAGCGGGCCAGCCGCGCGGCCGCGGCCTGAGCCAGCTTGCGCGTGCCGCCGCCGGCGTCCCCGCCCTTGACGCGGGCGATGACCTCATCCACCTGGGGCTGGCCATCAGGGTCGGTGAGGACCGTGAGGCCCTCAAGCTCGCGCTGGTACATCCCGGAAGTCACCGTGGGCCCCGAGCCCAGCAGGCCGATCGTGCGGGCACCGCTCACCCGCGCCGCGGCGGCGCCCTCGCGGATGAGGTGAAGCCATGGAACTGAAATCCCGGCCGCGGCCTCCTCGTAAAAGAGGTGGGCCGTGTTGCAGGGCATGGCCAGCAGGGTGGCGCCCTGGGCCACCAGCCGCTGCGCCATCCCCTTGAGATAGACCGCCGGAGACGGCCCGTGCCCTTCCGCGGCGGCGACTCGCATGGGCACGCCGGGGTCGTTGTCCGCGATCACGCGGAAGTTGGCCACATCCGTGGGCGCCTCGGTCGCTCTGAGGACCTTCCACTGAAAGTCGATGCAGGCGGCTGGACCCATGCCGCCAAGCACGCCGAGCGCGGCCAACACCGTCACCTGCCCTTTGCCGGAGCGCCACCGCTGGTCTCGGTCAGCGGGCCGCGCGTATGCGCGGCCCGTCACTACCGCTCGATCTCGTCCTCCACGCCCACCGCCGCCTGCAGCTCACCGCTGGCCGGGCCAAGCTCCTGGCGGCCCTGGCGCACGATGGTCAGGACCTTGTGGATGGACTGCTCGACCTTCTCCAGGAGGTCGTCGGCGTACTCGCGGGCGCCGACGCGAATCTCGCGGCTCACGCGCCGGGCCTCGTCCAGGACGCGGTCGGCCTCCTCCTGGGCGCGCTGGGTGATGGCGGAATCCCGAATCAGCTTCTCGGCGTAGGCGCGGGCCTCCTGAACGATGGCCTCGCCCTCCTCGCGGGCCTGCTGCATCAGGCGCTCGCGCTCGCGGTTCGTGCGCTGCGCCTGGTGCAGGGTCTCGGGGATGGCGCGGCGGAGGCGGTCGATGATCTCGAACACCTCGTTCTCGCTCACCATCAGCTTGCCGGTGAGGGGGATGCGGCCCGCATCGGAAAGGTAGCCCTCGAGCTCGTCCAGCAGCGCCAGCAGGTCCTGCTCCATGCCGTCACGCTCCCTCGAATTTGGCCTGAAGACGCCGGGCCACGCTCGGCGGAACCAGCCCCGTGATGTCGCCGTGCCATCCGGCGACCTCCTTCACGATGCTGGACGAGAGGAACGCGTACGCCGGCTGGGTCATCATGAACAGGGTCTCGACATGCGGGTTCAGGTGCTTGTTCATCTGCGCCATGATGAACTCGTGCTCGAAGTCGGACACCGCGCGCAGGCCCTTGATCACCACGCGGATGTGGTTGGCGCGGCAGTACTCCGTGAGGAGGCCCTCGTAGGCCCCCACCACCACGTTCTTGATGTGCTGGGTGGCGTCGCGCGCCATCTCCAGGCGCTCGGCCACGGTGAAGAGCGGGTGCTTCTCGGCGTTGACGAACAGCGTCACGTGGCAGCGGTCGAACATCTGCGCCGTGCGCTCGATGATGTCCACGTGCCCCATGGTGATGGGGTCAAAGCTCCCCGAGCAGAGAGCCGAGGTCATGGTCTTGTCGTCACCTCGCCACGCATCGCATCGCCTCGCCTCGGGGCGCGTCGGAGGCCTCGCGGGGTTGGCGGACCTCGCGGACCGCGCGGACCGCGCCGGGCGCTTGCGGGCCCCGCGGGGCGGTCCCCGGTCGGTCCACCGGGCTGGCCACGGGCCCTCTGCGCGGAGCCACGGCCTTCGGGACCGAGGCGGTCGGGCGCCGCGGGTGTGCCGCGCTTGGCCGGCGGCGGCCCCAGGTCGCGGGCCGGCGCCACCTACGGACGCTCGGGCGCCGCGGCGTACAGGCTGACGCAGCCACGGCCCTGGGCCGGGCGGCGCATCAGGCGCAGATTCCCCGCCGCGTCAGGCATCTCCTCCCCGCAGGCGTGCTCGATCGCCACAAGCGCGCCGGCCGGGCCAAGCAGGGGCGCGGCGGCGCCCGCGAGGAGGGCCAGCAGGCGTGCGGCATCGCCCGTCTCGTAGGGCGGGTCGGCCAGCACGAGCGCGAAGCTGCCGGCAACGCGCGCTGGCGGGGGCAGGGGCCGTGGATGCGCTCGGGCCGCCGCACGCGGATCGGCCGGCGGGGCGGGCCGCATGGTCGCGGCGCTTGCGGGTCGTGGTGGCTGGGCGGCCGGGTAGCCTGGAGCCGGGCGAGCGGGCGGTGCCTGTGCGCGGCCGGGGGCGGGGCGCTGGGTCGAGGGCGGCGGCGACGTGCACACCAGGTCCGTCGGGGCCGCTGGGGCCGGAGGGGCCGGAGGGGCCGCCGGCATCGGTGCCATCGCACCGGCTGGGTGCGCGGCCGACGGCGGCGGCAACGTGCACGCAGGGTCGGCCGCGGCCGGAGCAGCCGGCGGCACCGGCGCGGGCGCGGGGGCAGCGTCCGCGGATGCCGCCTCGAGCACCAGCCGCTGGCAGGCCGCCGCCACGTCGGCCACAATGATGCGCACGGCGGCGGCGCCGGGAGGATAGCCGCACCGGTCGAGGTTGGCCCGCAGGATCCGGGCCGCGCGTGGGTCGCGCTCGACGAAGGTCGCCGAGCGCGCGCCGCGCGAGAGCGCCTCGATCCCCAGCGCGCCGGACCCGGCGTAGAGGTCGAGGACGTCGGCGTCGGGAACGGCATCGCCCAGGATGTTGAACAGCGCCTGCTTCAGGCGGTCTGACGTCGGGCGCGTGCCGCGGCCTGGCGGCGCAAGCAGCGGCCGCCCGCCCGCGGCGCCAGCGATCACCCGCACCGCGATCCGCCCCCCTTTTTCGCCCGGGTCCCCAGGACGCTCATCGCCGCTTGCGACGCGCCAGGCCTCACCGCACATGCGGCCGCGGTCCGGGACGATCCGGGACGCTCCGGGCCCCCCGGCCCAGGCGCCGGCCGCATACGCCGCTCCGCCCGCGACCATCCTACCCGCCAGGGGCAGAGGCATCTTGGACGACCATCGCATTCCGGGCGAAGTCAGCCCCGCAGCGCACCCCTTCCCCGATCACGGTCTCGCCTCCTCTGCCGACCGGCCGCCGGCCCAGCCGCCGCGGACGCAGGCGGACGATCCCGGCGCCTCGGGGCGCGCATGGCCGCGCGGCGCCGCCGCCGGCGAGCCCAGGACCGCGCCAGCCGCCGCCGACGCGGGCGTCAACCGCCAGGATCCGTTCGCCCGCCGCGGCCCGCTTGCTTTCGGCGGCCCAGGCCGCCACCGCCACAGCCGGCCTCGCCAGGGCGACGCCTGGCTGGACGCGGGCGCCCTCGGCGTGCGGGATGCATACGGCGCGCCGGAATCGGCCCCCGTGGACCGGGGCGGAGATGACGCGGCCGACTGCGACCGGCCCATCCTTCACGGCCCTGGACCCGGCCAGGCCCGCCGGCAGGTCTGGACCGACCTCGCCGTGGAAGCCGTCGGCCCGCCGGAGCGCATCCCCGGCGTCGCCGTCGAGGAGGACCGCCGCGGCCCGCTGCAGATCAGCCGGGTCCGCATCGAGTCCGAGGAGGCCGAGCTCCGGGTCGGCAAACGCCGCGGCCGCTATATCACCCTGGAGGCCCCAGGTCTGCGCCGCCGCAACGCCGCCCTGCAGGAGGACACGGCCCGCGCCCTCGCGGATGAGCTGCGCAGCTTTCTGCCCGACGACCCAGAGGCCGAGATCCTCGTGGTCGGACTCGGCAACTGGAACGCGACCCCCGATGCCCTCGGCCCGCGCGTCGTCGGCGACCTGCTGATCACGCGCCACCTGCGCGAGCAGGTGCCGGAGGACCTGCGCGGTGGCCTGCGCTCACTCTGCGCCGTGGCGCCCGGGGTCCTCGGCACCACCGGCATCGAGACCGGCGAGATCATCCGCGCCATCGTGGACCGCATCCACCCCGACGCCATGATCGCCGTCGACGCCCTCGCCTCGCGCAGCATCGACCGTATCGCCGCGACGATTCAGCTCGCCGACACCGGCATCCACCCTGGCAGCGGCGTGGGCAACGACCGCGGCGACCTCAGCTCGGAGACGCTGGGCGTGCCCGTGGTCGCGATCGGCGTTCCGACGGTCGTGCACGCGTTCACCATCGCCAGCGACACCGTCGACCTCCTGATCCAGCGCATCCCGCGCCGCACCGAGTTCGCTGGCCTGCGCGCCATGGGCGGCGAGGAGAAGCGCCGCCTGATCGCCGAGGTCCTGACCCCGAGCGTCGGCGACCTGATGGTCACGCCGAAGGAGATCGACGTGCTCATCGAGGACATGAGCCGGATCATCGCGGCCGGCATCAACGCCGCCGTGCATCCCAAGATCGCGCAGCAGCCCACGCTCTTCTAGCCCGATGCGTTGTGCCGCGACGGCGTCGCCGTCGCGGGTTATTGCGGCGCTGCTTCGAGATGGGCTGTCCTGATCAAGGACATGAGCCGGATCCTCGCGGCCGGCATTAACGCCGCCGTACATCCCAAGACCGCGCGGCAGCCGACGCTCTTTTAAAATTATGCGTGCCGCGACGGCGTCGCCGTCGCGGGATATCGCGGCGCTTCGAGCTGGGTTTTAGCGGGAGGTGCTCACTGTGGGCGCCGGCAGCGGCGCGGCCGCGGTGGGCGTGGCCCAGATGATGGATGTCGCCGTCGCGGCGATCGCGACGGCCGTGGTCAGCGCCGCGAACCAGCGGAGGTCGGGATGGCGCCGAATCCGGTGGCGCCCGATGAGGTGCAGCAGTCCGAGCGCGGCGCCGGTGGCCGCCAGGAGCTCGCAAAACGCCGCAAGCTGAAGCGGTGCAAGGATCAGGCCGCCAAGGGCGAGCACCGTCCCGACCCACCAGAGAGGCGCAAAGCGCGGCTTCATGGCAGGATCATACACCTCCAGGTCCATTTGGACCATACCTGATGGTCCGATCTGCCCCACGGCGGCGGACCGACCGGTCCACCCGGCGCGGCCCGAGGGGACCTGCCGCCAAGGGGTGTCCCACGCACATGCTTGAGCCAAGGTTGGACCTCGATTTGAGGGCCATCCAGACAGGTTCAAGCGGAGGTCTTTGGCGATGGCGGCGAACTTTCGGCGGATCGGCGGCGGATTGGCGATGCTGGTGCTGGGCGGATCGCTTCTGATGCTAGCGGGCTGTGGGAGCGCGGCGAACGTCGCCGCGGCGGCCACGCCGCTCCAGGCGCCCGCTGCGAGCGTCGTCGTCCAGAAGCTTCAGATCATCAACGGCGCCCAGCCCCGGTACAGCCCCGCCTACTGGAGCGTGAAGGCCGGCGACACGGTCGTGCTGAGCATCACCTCCAACGACGACGGCACGGCCCCCCTACCGGCCGGCTCGCCCTACGCGACGGTCCAGGGTACGGTCGGCGGCACCGAGGCGGTTGACGGCAACACCGTGACGGCGATTCCGGTCGACCAGGTCGCGCACACGTTCACCATCCCGTCCCTGGGCGTCAACCTCGCGATTCCGGCGGCGCCGAAGGGCGGCACGGTCACGGTGCAGGCCACCATCCACTTCACCAAGGCGGGCGTCTACTACTGGCACTGCTTCGCCCCGTGCGGCGACGACCCCAACGGCCTTGGCGGCGCGATGGCCTCGCCGGGCCAGATGGAAGGCACGGTCACCGTTCAGGGCTGATTCCGGACACCGGGCAGGGAGGGAGCCGCGATGGACAAGACCCGTGAGCGTCAGGCCGCCGGCTCCCCCCTGCCCGCGTGGGTGCGTGCGACGCTCGGCGGCCTCTGGCTCCTGGACGCGGCGCTGCAGGCGCAGCCGGCCATGTTCACGATGGCGATGCTCAGCGGGGTCATGCAGCCCGCCGCCCAGGGCCAGCCGGCCTGGCTGGCCGCCGCGATCACGTCGTCCGGACGCCTCGTCAGCCACCACATCCCGGCCTGGAACGCGGGCTTTGTCGCGATCCAGGCCGGGATCGCCCTCTGCATCCTCCTGCCGCGGGCCCGCTGGAACCGCGCTGGCCTCTGGCTCTCGATCTTCTGGAGCGCGGCGGTCTGGGTCTTGGGCGAGGGCATGGGCCAGATCCTGACCGGCGCCGCCACGCCGTTCGGCGGCGCGCCCGGCGCCGTGGCCATCTATGGCGCCATCGCCGCCCTGCTGCTGGCGGGGTGGGGCCGCGGACGCGCGGAGCCCCTGCCATGGGCCCGGCACCTGGCCGCCGGCATCTTCGCGGCGGGGGCCATCCTCCAGGCAGCGCCGCTCTACTGGACCTCGCTCGGCCTCTCGGCCGTGTTCCAGCAGGTCCAGGGCATGCCGCCGCAGTACCTGTCGGCCACCATCGAGCCCGTCGTGGTCCTGACCCACGCCCATCCCGTGCTCGCCAACGCGGTCCTGGTGGCCGCGACGGCCGCCGTGGCCGTGGGTGTGTGGCGCCGCGCCACCTGGGGCTACGTCCTGGCTGCGGCCTGGCTGCTCTTCACGTGGTGGGCGGGCGAGGGCTTCGGGATGATCCTCAGCGGCATGGGGACCGACCCCAACAGCGTGCCCCTGCTGGCGCTGCTGATCATCGCCGGCGCGCGGGCGCCGCTCCCCGCCGGGCAGCGGGCCAGGGACAGGGCACCCGCGGCCTGACGGGCCGGCCGGTGCGATCCCATGTA
>DAHVAF010000247.1 GCA_027314765.1 Clostridia bacterium
AAGCGCAGCGCCCGCAGCCGCAGCTGCCGCAGGGCGCCGCGGTGGTGCGTGCGGAGCTCCCGGTCGGGCAGTTCCTGCGCACGTTTGAGTTCGGCGTGCCGGTCGAGGCCGAGCAGGTGCAGGCCAAGTACAGCAGCGGCCTGCTGACCATCCATGTGCCGAAGGCGCAGGCCGTGCGCCCGCGCAACATCCCCGTGCAGGCGGACGCGGTCGGGTGAATTCGTGAGGGGCGGCGCCTTCGCGCCGCCCCCTGATCACGACCCCGGCAGAGCCGAGCGGCCTTGCCCAGCCGCGCACCGGGGCGGCGCCGCGGGCGGCCGGATGGTCACAGCAGCGTGCGCGCCGCCGCGGAACCTGTGCGAAGCGGTGGCGCGCACGCGCCGCCGCTCCCAAATCCGCTCGGCTGCGGACCACGCGGGCTCGCGGCCACGGCGGCGCCTACGCTTCGCCCAGCACCGCCTCCAGGATCGCCTTGGCCGTGTGCAGCCGGTTCTCGGCCTGGTCGAAGACCACGGAGCGCGGCCCGTCGATCACGCCGCCGGTGACCTCCAGCCCGCGGTGGGCGGGCAGGTCGTGCATGAAGACCGCGTGGGGCGCCGCCTGGCGCATCAGGGCCTCATCGACCACGTAGCCGCGGAAGGCGGCGGTCCGGGCCTCCACCTCGTCGTCCTGGCCCATGCTGACCCAGACGTCCGTGTAGACGGCGTCGGCGTCCCGCGCGGCCTCGGCCGGCGCGCGCACGATGCGGACGGAGCCGCCCGTGTCGGCGGCCCAGCCCTCTCCTTGGGCGACCAGGTCCGGCTCCGGGGCGTAGCCCTCCGGGCAGGCGATGCAGAAGTGGATGCCGGTGCGGGCCGCGCCCAGCATCAGCGAGTGCGCCACGTTGTTGCCGTCGCCGATGAAGGCCACGCGCAGCCCGGCGAGGTGGCCGAAGCGCTCGCGCAGCGTCAGCAGGTCGGCCAGGGCCTGGTGCGGGTGGTAGCGGGCCGTGAGCGCGTTGATCACGGGGATGGCGGCCGCTGCGGCCAGATCCTCGATCTCCTCGTGCCGGTGGCCGCGGACGATGACGCCGTGCACCATGCGCTCCAGCACGCGGGCGATGTCAGGGGTCGGCTCGCGGTGGCCGAAGCCCACATCGCCGCCGGCAAGGTGCAGGGGATGGGCGCCCAGCTCGTGCAGGGCCACGTCGAACGAGACGCGGGTCCGCAGCGACGGCTTCAGGAAGAGCAGGGCGACGGTCTTGCCGCGCAGGGGCTGCGCGCTGCGGGCGCTGCCGCGGCCGGCCTTCCACTGGGCGGCGCGGTCCACCAGGCGCAGCACCTCGTCGGCCGTGAAGTCCCCCAGTGTCAGGAAGTCCCGGCCCGCCATGGGCCGCGTCGCCGGCGGAACGCTCAGCGCCATCGCCATCCACCCTTCTTCGACCCTTTGCCGCGGGGCTGGCCTGCCGCGCGGCGACCGGCCCCGTCCACTCGTCGCGCCCAGGTGACCCGAGTGCGGCGACCGGCCTTGTCAAACCGTCGCCACCGGGTTGGCCCGCACCGCGGCGACCGGCCACTTCAACCCTGCCTCGCCAGGCTGACCTCCGCTGCAGCGACCGGCCTTATCCGCTGTCGTCGCCGGGCTGGCCCGCACCGCGGCGACGGCCACTTCAACCCTGCCTCGCCAGGCTGGCCTCCGCCGCAGCGACCGGCCCCTTCAGGCCTTGGCCACCGGGCTGGCGTGCGTCCGCCCGGCGATCGGCGCCGGGTCCCCGCAGCCGGTGCAGCGGACCGCCTCGTCCAGGCCGGGCCAGGTCACCCGGAACCCCTCGCGCCGGATCAGCTCCGCCCCGCACGATCCGCACCGGGTGCTCGCGTGCTCCGGGCGGAAGGTGCCCGAGATGTAAACGTGGCGCAGGTGCGCCTTCGCCCGCTCCCGCATGGCCTCCAGGTCGGCCACCGGCGTCGGCTGCCCGCCCATGCGGTAGTTCGGGAAATACCGCAGCAGGTGGAGCGGCACGTCCGGCGACACGCCGCCGAGCCACGCGCACAGGGCCTCCAGCTCGCCGGGGCCGTCGTTCTCGCCGGGCACGGGCAGGTGGCTGACCTCCACGTGCCGCCCGGCCGCGACGGCCGCCGCCACCGTGTCCAGGACCGGCTGGAGCGCCCCCTGGCAGACCCGGCGGTAGAAGCCGTCGCTGAACGCCTTGATGTCGACGTTCAGGGCATCCACCCAGGGCAGCCACTCGGCCAGCGGCTCCGGGTTGATGTACCCGTTGGTCTTCAGGACCACCGCCAGCCCGGCGGCGCGGGCGAGGCGAGCCGTGTCCATCACGTACTCGAACCAGATCACCGGATCCGTGTACGTGAACGCGAGCCCGATCACCCGCGGGTCCTGCGCCCGCAGCCGCTCCGCCTCCGCCACGGCCGCCTCCGGCGAAAGCCGGTCCTCGGCCTCGCCCACCTGCGAGATCTGCCAGTTCTGGCAGAAGCCGCAGTGGAGGTTGCAACCCGGCGGGCCCAGCGACAGCAGCAGGGCTCCCGGATGGAAGTGGTAGAGGGGCTTCTTCTCGACCGGGTCGCATGCGCTCGCGGCCACCACGCCGTAGTTGAGGCTGACGAGCTGGCCGCCGCGGTTGCCGCGCACCCGGCACGAGCCCTCGCGGCCCTCCCCGATGACGCACTCGGTGGGGCACAGCTGGCAGCGCACCGCGCCAGCCGCGGACCCGCCAAGCTCAACCGGGACACCGTATCGCGCGACGTGCATAAATATACCGCCCAGGTGGGGGAATGTCCATGTAATTATACACCCGCGCCCATCCGCATAGCCCAGGGGCAGGAGGGCTGCCTCATCCCGCCGCGCTCGCTTCCCCGCCCCCGCCTGCTGGCGTGGCTGCAGCCTGGCCGGCGCCACGCCACCGCCGCCCTCGCCATCGTGGCCCTGCTGCTCCTGGCCGCCGCCGCGGTCCTGCTGCGCGGCGCGGAGGTGACGGCGGCCGAGGCCGCCGCCCTGCGCGGCAAGCGGATCGCCGTCGACGCGGGGCACGGCGGCCCCGACGCGGGCGCCAGCGGCCACGGGGTCCGCGAGAGCGATGTGGCCCTGGCCGTCTCCCTGAAGCTGCGCGACCTGCTGGAGGCCGCCGGGGCCCAGGTCTTCCTGCCGCGTACCCTCGACACCGACTTCAGCCGGTTCGTGAACAGGAAGGGCGGCCCCGGCAACTACCGCCTGCCGTTGCGCATGGACGCCGTCAAGGCGTGGGGCCCGGACGTCCTGGTCAACATCCATGCGAACTCCTTCCGGCAGGGGCCCGCCGAGCACGGCGCCCAGGTCTTCTACTCCCCAGTCGGCGGCGCGGCCAGCCTGGCCCTGGCCTCCCTCACGCAGTCCGAGCTGGCCGCCTGGACGGGCGAGACCAAGCGCAAGCCCAACACGGGCCTCATCCACTACATGCTCGAGGAGTCCCCCGTGCCGGCCGTGACGGTGGAGGTCGGCTTCCTCAGCAACCGCCGCGAAGCGCTCCTGCTGGCCAGACCCGCCTACCAGGACAAGCTCGCCCGCGCGATCTACACCGCCCTGGCGCGCTGGTTCGAGCAGGGTGGGCCGGCCCTCAACGGGAACCCTGCCCCCGAGGGAGCGCGCGGTCGTCCGCCCGCGAGCGACTCCAGGGAAGCGCGCGGTCGTCCGCGCGCGAGCGACTTCAAAGGAGGATGCAGCGTGCCGGTCAACGTGACCCTGACGTCCATCCTGCTGCGGGACAAGCTGCCGGAGGACCTCATTCTGGTGATGGAGATGGTGGCCTCCGCGGTCCGCCGCGTGGCCGCCGAGTTGCGGGTTGGCGCCCTGCACAAGATGCTGGGGGCCACGGGCGCCACCAACGTCCAGGGCGAGCGCGTGCAGCGCCTGGACCGCTACGCCAACGCCGCCTTCCTGGAGAGCCTGGCCGAGGGGGGCCTGGTCGCCCAGGTGGTCTCCGAGGAGATGGACGTCCCCGCGCAGCTGGCCGCCCATGGCCAGTGGACGCTGCTCTTCGACCCCCTGGACGGATCCAGCAACCTCGACAGCGGCGCCAGCGTGGGCTCGATCTTCGCGGTGCGGGGTCCGCGGGCCACGACCCTCGGGCCTGGCAGCGAGCAGCGCATCGCCGGGTATGCGCTCTACGGTCCGGCCACGCTGCTGGTCCTCGCGGCGCCCGGCGAAGGCGCGCGCTGCTTCGCCCTCGACCCGCCGACGGGGGAGTTCATGGTCGTGCACGAGCGCCTGCGGATGCCGCCCTCCGGGCCGGTGGTGGCCGCCAACGCGGCCCATGCCGCCACTTGGCGGGACGCGGACCGCGCGTTTATGGAGCGGGCGCTGTCCGCGCCCGCTTCAACCCTCCGCTACAGCGGCGCCCTGGTGGCTGATTTCCACCGCATCCTGCTCGAGGGCGGGGTGTACATGTACCCCGGCGACCACGCGCACGCCGAGGGCAAACTGCGGCTGCTCTACGAGGCGGCCCCCCTGGCCCTGGTGGCCGAGGAGGCCGGTGGCGCCGCCCGCGCCGGCGACCAGGCCGTGATGGCCATCGTGCCGACCTCCGTGCACCAGCGGGTGCCGCTGGTCGTGGGCAGCCGCGACGTGGTGGCCGGCTATCCCGGCTGAGCCGCCGCCCGGCTGAGGAAGGAGCCCTCCAGCCAGCCGGTGTGGTAGCTCCCGGCCTGGAACTCCGCGTCGGCCAGGATGCGGCGGTGCAGGGGCAGCGTCGTCTTCACGCCCTCGACCACGAACTCGTCCAGGGCCCGCCGCATGCGCGCCACGGCCTGCGGGCGGTCGGCGCCCCAGCAGATCAGCTTGGCCAGCAGCGAGTCGTAGAAGACCTGCACCCGCTCGCCGGCGTGCACGCCCTCGTCCACCCGCACCCAGGGTCCCGCCGGGGGCTCCCAGACGGTGATCAGACCGGGGCTCGGCAGGAAGCGGTTGTCGGGATCCTCGGCGTTGATGCGGCACTCGATGGCCCAGCCGCGCGGGTGCACGTCCTCCTGGCGGAAGGACATCGGCTCGCCCCCGCAGACGAGGATCTGCTCGCGCACGAGGTCGATGCCCGTGATCATCTCCGTCGTCGGGTGCTCGACCTGGATGCGGGTGTTCATCTCGATGAAGTAGAACCGCCCGTCCCGATCGAGCAGGAACTCAATCGTGCCAGCCCCCACGTAGTCGACGGCGCGAGCGGCCGCGACGGCGGCCGCGCCCATCTTCGCCCGCGTCGCCGGATCGAGGGCCGGCGAGGGCGCCTCCTCCAGGATCTTCTGCCGCCGGCGCTGGATCGAGCTGTCGCGCTCCAGCACGTGCACCACGTTGCCGTGGCGGTCGGCCATCACCTGCAGCTCCACATGGCGCGGGTCGACCAGCAGCTTCTCCAGGTAGACGTCCGCGTTGCCGAAGCTGGAGCCTGCCTCGCGGCCGGCCCCGGCCACTGCCTGCACCAGCTCCTCGTCGTTGCGCGCGGTGCGGATGCCGCGCCCGCCGCCACCCGCCGCCGCCTTCACGAGGATGGGGTAGCCGATGTCGGCGGCCGCCTTCAGCGCCTCCTGCTCGGTCGCCACGGTGCCCGGCGTACCGGGGACCACGGGCACGCCCGCCTCCTGCATGCGCGCGCGGGCCGCCGTCTTCACGCCCATGCGCTCGATGCTGTCGGCCTCGGGCCCGATGAAGTCGATCCCCCAGCTCTTGCACATGGCCGCGAAATAGGGGTTCTCGGAGAGGAAGCCATAGCCGGGGTGAATGGCGTCGACGCCGGCGTGCGCCGCGACCTCGATGATCTTGGCGACGTTGAGGTAGGACTGGGTGGCGGGCGGCGGCCCGATCGGCACCGCCTCATCCGCCATGCGCACGTGCAGCGACTCCTCGTCGGCCTCGGAATAGACGGCCACGGTGGCGATCCCGAGCTCGCGGCAGGCGCGGATCACACGGACCGCGATCTCGCCGCGGTTGGCGATGAGAATGCGGCGGTACAAGGCGACACCATCCTCTGAAGTCGCTCGCGCGCGAACGACCGCGCGCTCCTTTGAACACGCTGTCTTACGACGGTCTATTCTACCAGAGCGGGGGTCGGCGCTCTGTCGTGAGGGGCCGCCGTCGCCGCCAGAGCACCATCGATCCGCTGCGGCGCAGTGACTTCCGAGCTCGGGCAACGCGCCGAGCGCAGCCGCATGGGCGCGGGCCCGCGACGATCCGGACGTCAGGGGGCGGGCGCCGCCAATTTGCTGAAGGCTTGGGCCAGCGCCCTGATCTCCTCCGGCCTGAGCCGGTCGAGGAAGAGGCGCCGGATCGCGGCGGCGTGGTCCCTCTGGGCCCGTTGCGCAAGCGCCAGGCCCGCGGCGGTCAGCTGCACGTTGCTTGCGCGGCTGTCCTCGGGGCAGGGCTGCCGCTCCACCAGTCCACGTGCCTCCAGCGCGTCGAGCAGGCGCGATGTGCGGCTGAGGCTCAGCCCGGTCCGGTCGGCCAGTCGGGCGATGCGCAGGCGGCGGTCCGGGGCCGTGGCCAGACAGCCCAACGCCTCCAGCGCACTCAGGGACAGCCCGTGGCGCGCCTGGAGGTCCCGCTCGAGCGCGCGGGTCAGACGCCGGTGCGCCCGGAGCAACCCCGTCCACGCCGCGGCCTCGTCGGGGCCGAGGTGAGCGGCGAGGAACCCGCACTCCGCCGGATCCCCGGTCATCGCCACCCGTGCGCGGCGAGCCAGGCGCCGGCCTCCTCGATGTCGGCAGCGGTCAGCTCATGCCCGGCATGGCGCCGGACCGCGGTGACGTCGGCTCCGCCGCCCTCCAGCGCCGCCAGCAGGTCCTCGTAACGCTGCCGCGGCACGTACGGATCGCGGTCGGCCCCCAGGACCAGCACCGGCTTTCCGTCGAGACGCGGTGGCGTGTCGGGTGCGTACGGCAGGGTCGGCCGCAGCAGCACGGCGCCGGCCAGGGTTTCTGGGTGCCGCAGCAGCAGGCTCACGGCGATGTTCGCGCCGTTGGAATAGCCCAGGGCGAGCACGCGCCCGGGGTCGAGGCCGTGGGCGTCGGCCGCCGCCGTGATGAACCCGGCCAGCTCGTCGGTGCGGGCCAGCAGGTCCGGGATGTCGAGGTCCAGGGGCCCGTGCCGGCGGAAGAACCGCCGCGTGCGGCCGCTCTCCAGCACCTTGCCCCGCGGGCTGAGGAGGGTGGCCCGGGGCGCGAGGTCGCGCCCCAGGCTCAGGAGCTGCTGCTCGTCGCCGCCGGTGCCGTGCAGAAGCAGCAGCGTGCCGCCGCTGGTGCCACGCTCCAGGACGTGCTCGAAGCCAAGGTCGCCGCCCGTCACGAGGTCGCCCGCGCCGCGCGCGGATCGGGCAGGGGGGTCAGGTTGGCCTCGATCTCGGCGCGGCGCGACTCCAGCCACGGCGGCAGGATCACGCGGCGGCCGAACTCCTCGGCCGGGCCGTCGATGGTGAACCCGGGCTCCTCGGTCGCCAGCTCGAACAGGATCCCGCCCGGCTCGCGGAAGTAGAGCGAGTGGAAGTAGTGGCGGTCGACGATGCCGCTGTTCGGCAGGCCGGCCGCACCCACGCGCCCCAGCCACGCCGGCTGGTCCGCGCCGGTCGTGTACCAGGCGACGTGGTGGACGGTGCCCGCGCCCTGGCGGCCCGGCTCCGCGGAGGCCGGGTCCAGGGCAATCCAGCCGCCGCGCTTGTCGCCACGCAGCTCCCAGCGGGCCTCGCCGCGCGACTGCGCGCCCATCAGCCGCTCGAGCAGCGCGGCTGTGGCCTGGGGGCGGCAGCTGTGCGCGCGGACGCCCTCAAACCCGCGCAGGGCCATTGCGGCCGGGATCTCGGGATGCTCGGCGGTCAGGGGCGCATCCCCGCTCGCGTCGATGACGAGCTCGTGGCCGAGCCCCTCGAAGTCGGCGAAGCGGATCGAATTGGCGTTGCGCCCGAGCGCAACGCCCTCCGCCCGCAGCCGTGCCGACCAGAAGTCCAGTGCCTCGGCAGAGCCGATCCGCCACACGATGCGGTGCACCATGCCAGCGCCCGGCCGTCCCGGGCGCGCGCCGGGGTACTCGAAGAAGGTGAGGTCCGCGCCGGGCCGCCCCTTCTCCTCGCCGTAGAAGAGGTGATAGACGGTGGGATCGTCCTGGTTGACCGACTTGGCCGTCAGCCGCAGCCCCAGCACCCGGGTGTAGAAGTCGAGGTTGCGCGGCGCGTCGGCGGTGATGGCCGTAACGTGGTGAATGCCGTCCAGCCGCATCGCGGAAGCCCCCTTGCCTAAGCACGCTTGCTGTGGCAAGTATATGAGCCCCGCATGGCAACGTCAAGAATGGTCAGGCGACTCGGTCGACCATGGCGCGGGCGGGCGGGTGGCTGGGGTTGGGCTCCCGGGCCCTGCGGAAGGCGGCGAGGGCCCGCTCCCGGTCCCCGATCTCCGCGTACCGCAGCCCCAGCAGGTGGGGGTAGGCGTCGGCGTCCGGATGGACGGCCACCGCCCACTCCAGCACCGCGCGCCGACAGCGTGACCGCATCTGCTGGGCCGGTGCGTCCAGGACGCGGGCCTGGCCGTCCACGTCCGCGGTCAATCCCCCGC
>DAHVAF010000252.1 GCA_027314765.1 Clostridia bacterium
CCCCGGCGAGCACCTCGGACCAGGTGACCGCGCTCACGGAAAGGTCGGCGCCAGCGGCAGCCTGGCTCAGCAGGAGCGCCGTGCAGGCCGGATCGGCGCGCAGGTGTCCGATGACGACGGAGGAGTCCCGCAGGAGCGTCACGACTTCGCCTGCGGCGACCTGTCGTCGCCCCACACGTCGCGGCGCGACCCCGAACGGACGTCCGGCAGCTCTTGGTCCCAGCCCACATACGACTTCAGGGCGCCGGCCGTCTCTGCCAGTACCCGCAGCCGCTCCTCGCGACCCATCCGCTCCGGCGCGCAGATGGCCTGGCGCCCCTGAACCGGCCCAAGGCCCTCCCTGGATCCGGCCAGGGTCATCGGCAGCCCGCGCCGCAGCACCTCCGACAGAGGGATACCGAGGCCGGCCGCCCGGCGTTTGGCCGCCTGATGAGCGGCAGGCGTCGGCCTCGCGTGGGTCAGGACCCTGTCGTTCGGAAGACGACCCCGAGAACGCGGATACTACCGCGGTAGCGTGACGACTACCGCTCCACCCAGCGCGTGACCTCGGCCGCCGGCTTGCGCCGCCGCACCGGCGGGACGCTGGCCGGATAGCCAAGCATGATGATGGCGACAAGGATGTCGTCCTCGGGAATCTCCAGCATGGGTCGGAGCTCCGGGCTGCCGGCCAGGGGGCCCGTCGACCAGAAGGTGCCGAGGCCCTCGCCGCACGCCGCGATGCAGAAGTTCTGGACGGCAGCAGCCGTGGAGCAGAGGTCCTCACGGGCGCGAATGGGATCGGCGACAGGCACGCACGTGACCACGACCACGGCGCCGGCCCCGGCCATCTCGGCCCGCGCCCGCTCACCGGCCGAGTGCGCCTCCGCCGACGTGGGATCCTGGAAGCCCGAGGCCTTGGCGCGCCCGCGCGCCGCGGCCAGCCGCTCCTTGGCGTCGCCCATGACGACGGTGAACCGCCAGGGCTGCGAGAGGTGGTGGTTGGGTGCATGCACGGCGGCATCGAGGAGTGCTGTGATGGTTTCGCGGGAGACCCCGAGGGGCTCCCACTCCTTGATCGACCGCCGGCTCTTGACGAGCTCTGTGCCCTTCATATCAGCGCTTGCTGAACTGAGGCGCCTTCCGCGCCTTCTTCAGCCCGTACTTGCGGCGTTCCTTCATCCGCGGGTCGCGGGTGAGAAAGCCCGCCCGCTTCAGGGTCGGCCGGTTTTCGGGGTCGATCAGGCACAGCGCCCGCGCGATGCCGTGCCGCACGGCGCCCGCCTGGCCCGACACGCCGCCGCCGTGCACCCGCACGAGGACGTCGTAGCCCTCGGCCGTGCCCGTGACGAGCAGGGGCTGCTGCAACAGCGCCTGGTGCAGCGGCAGGGGGAAGTAGGTCTGCAGGGGCCGCTGGTTGATCATCACCTTGCCCTGCCCCGGGACCAAACGCACCCGGGCCACAGCCTCCTTGCGGCGGCCGGTTCCCCAGTACTGCAGCGGTACCTTGCCCTTGGCCGGCATCTCTTCAGTCCTTTCCGAAGCGCAGCGGCTCGGGCCGCTGTGCGGCGTGCGGGTGCTCAGGGCCGGCATAGACCTTCAGCTTGCCGAGCATGGCCCGCCCCAGCGGCGTCCGCGGCATCATCCCGCGCACGGCCTTCTCAATGACCCGCTCGGGGCGCGTGGCGATGAACTTGCGGTACGTCATGGACCTCAGCCGGCCCGGATAGCCCGTGTGCCACCGGTACAGCTTGTTGTCGAGCTTCTTGCCCGTCAGGCGCACGCGCGCCGCATTGACGACGATCACGTTGTCGCCGGTATCCATGAACGGCGTGAACGTCGGCTTGTGCTTGCCGCGCAGCACCCGAGCCACCTCGGTCGCGAGGCGCCCGAGAACCTGCCCGTCGGCGTCCACGACATACCAATTGTGGGTGATGTCTGAGGGCGTCGGTACCCAGGTACTAGACACCGGGAGATCCCCTCCGATATAGACAGCGTCAATAAGTTTAGGTCTCGGCCAGAAAGTCTGTCAAGGATGGCGCCGGCGCAGCGGGATAGTCAACCCGCATAAGGCACAGACCTTGCGCCGGCGCCACCTTTCGCAGGTCGGGCGCGTCGCGCCCGACCTCCCACAACCGTCCCACGATGCGTCTGACCATCTTGTAGAGGAACCCGTCCGCAGCCACCGTGATCAGCAGGTGGGGGCCGCGCTCCAGCACATCGCATCGTGTCACGGTCCGGACGCCGGAAGCCACGGGCCGGCCCGTGACGGAGTATTCGGTGAAGTCGCGGCGACCGACCAGCGTCGCGGCCCAGGCGCGCATCGCCGGCACGTCCAGCGGGCCGGGGTAGTGCCAGGTGCAGCGTGAGACGAACGGCGACGGCGCTTCCGGACGCCAGATCAGATAGCGGTACTGCTTGCCCAGTGCGGATCTCTGCGGGTCGAAGTCGTCCGCCACGTCCCACGCGGCGATGGCGACGATGTCATCGGGCAGCCGCAGTGCGCGCGTGAGCCGGTCCGTGGGGACGGTGCCTTGGTACCAGAAGTCCACGACCTGACCCAACGCGTGGACGCCCGCGTCCGTTCGGCTCGCACCGCGAACCGGCGCACCGACGGCCTCCTCGAGGACCTGCTGGATCGTGGTTTCGCGAGGCTGCCGCTGAAAGCCGGCATACGCCGTGCCGTCGTAGCACACCGACATGGCGATGTGGCGGGCCATCAGCGCACCACGACCAAAACAGCCACCAGGGCGAGCATCGCCGCACCGGCCATGGCGTCAGCGGCGCCTAGGCGCCGCTGACGCCACCTGGTTCTGCCCTCGCCGCCGCGATAGGCCCTGGCCTCCATGGCGGTCGCCAGCTCGTCCGCTCGCCTGAAGGCTGACACGAAGAGGGGAACGAGCAATGGGACCAGCGCCCGCATCCGCTGGCTGAGGCTGCCGTGCTCGAAGTCGGCGCCGCGCGCCGACTGGGCCCGCATGATCCGCTCCGTCTCCGTCATCAGGGTCGGGATGAAGCGCAGGGCGATGGTCATCATCATCGCGATGTCGTGGGCCGGCACGCCGAAGCGCCGGAACGGGTTCAGCACGCTCTCCATCCCGTCGGTCAGCTCGACGGGCGGCGTGCTCAGCGTGAGCAGGGCGCTGGCCAGGAACAGCAGGAGCAGGCGCACGGCCATCTGCAGGCCGAAGTTGATGCCCGGCCATGTGAGGGTGATGAAGCCGAGGATGCGGTAGGCCACCGGCCCCGGCGTCATGAGCGCGTTCAGCACCAATGTGATGGCCAGAAGCCACAGGATCGGGCGCATGCCGCGGGCCAGCGCGCGGAGCGGCAGCCGCGCGAGCGCGGCCGCCAGGGCCGCGAAGAGCGCCAGCGCCGCCTGGCCGGGCCAGGTCCACGCGAGAAACAGCGCCGCCACATAGGCGATCAGCATGAGGATCTTCGTGCGGGCATCCAGCCGGTGGACGGGCGAGTCGCCCGGGACGTACTGGCCGATGACCGCGATCTTAAACACGGGCCATCACCCGTGCGACCGCCTCGTCGCCCGACAGGGCGCCCGCATCCAGACCCAGCATCGCGAGCAGCCTCGACCAGTCCGGGGCGCGCAGCGCCCACGCGTGGAGCTGCTCGCCGCGGGAGAAGAGGGCACGCGGGCCCTCGTCCGCGACGAGGCGCCCGTCGGACATGACCACCACCCGGTCCATCCGCGCCGCCTCTTCCATCCGGTGCGTCACGAGAATGATGGTCGTGTCGCGAAGGGTCAGGAGCTCCTCAAGCAGCTCCTCGCGGCCTTCGGGATCCAGACCCGCCGTCGGCTCGTCCAGCACAAGGTGGCGCGGCTGCATGGCCAGGACGCCCGCAATGGCCACGCGGCGCATCTGACCGCCGGAAAGCGAGAAGGGCGACCTGGACGCCAGCTCGGTCGGCAGGCCGACCATGGCCATCGCCTCGTTGACATTGGCCTCCAGGCCGAAGTTCCTCGGTCCGAAGGCGATGTCGGCGGCCACAGTCTCCTCGAAGAGCTGGTACTCCGGGAACTGGAACACAAGGCCCACACGGCGGCGCACGTCGCGCAGAGGCGCGCGACGCGCGCCTGTCTCGATGCCGTCGACGGTCACGCGGCCGCGCTGGGGCTTCAGCAACGCGTTGAAGTGCTGGACGAGCGTGGTCTTGCCGGAGCCCGTCGCCCCGACGATGGCGACGCGCTCACCGTCGCCGATGCGCAGGGTCACATCCCGGATGGCGGCCTCGCCGCCATAGGCGAAGGTCAGCGCCTCGACCTCAATCGGCATGGCGAATCAGTGGGCGCAGGGCATCCGCCAGGGCTTCGACCGTGACGATGCCCGCGGGCAGGCGCAGGCCCCGCGCCCGCAGGGACTGCGCCATCTGGGCGGCGGGCGGCAGGTCCAGGCCGGGATGCTCGCGGGTGAAGACATCGGCCGGCGCGGCGTCGTCGACGATGCGCCCGCCCTGCATCACAATAACCCGCTCCGCCAGCGCGGCCTCCTCCATGTAGTGCGTGATGAGCACCACCGTCATGCCCCCGGCGTGCAGCCGGCCGAGCACCTCCATGACCTCCTGGCGGCCGTCCGGATCCAGCATCGCCGTGGGCTCATCCAGCACGAGGATGCGGGGCTGCATCGCCAGAGCGCCCGCAATGGCCACCCGCTGCTTCTGGCCGCCGGAGAGCTTGTCCGGGGCATGGCGGCCGAAGGCGCCCATGCCGACCGCAGCCAGGGCGGAGTCGACGCGCTGCTTGATGAGCAGGGGCTCGATCCCCAGGTTCTCCGGCCCAAAGGCGACGTCGTCCTCGACGATGCTGGCCACAATCTGATTGTCGGGGTTCTGGAACACGAGGCCAACCCGGCGGCGGACCTCCCAGCGGGCCTCCGGATCGGCGGTGTGCAGGCCATCCACCAGCACGCGGCCGGACGTCGGCAGCAGCAGCCCGTCCAGCAGCCTGGCCAAGGTGGACTTGCCCGAGCCGTTGGCGCCGACCACGGCCACGAAAGCCCCCGCAAGGACCGAGAGGCTGAGCCCGCTGATGGCGGGCTCGCCGTCTCCGTACGCGAAGGTGACGCCCTGCAGATCCAGGATGGGCGACTGAACGGCGCTAGACGAGCTCGATATAGACGACGGGCGCGCCGTCACCGACCCGGGTCCCCTTGCGGATGATGCGCGTGTAGCCGCCGGCCCGGTCGCCGTAACGCGGCCCGAGGGTGCTGAAGAGCTTGCTGACCACGTCCTCATCCCGGATGACAGACAGCGCCTGGCGCCGCGCGTGCAGATCCCCGCGCTTGGCCAGCGTGATCATGTGGTCGGCCAGCCCCCGCAGCTCCTTGGCCTTGGCCTCGGTCGTGACGATGCGCTCGTGGCGCAGAAAGCTCGTCACCTGGTTGCGGAACAGGCTCTGCCGGTGGTCGGTCCGGCGGCCCAGCTTGCGATACAAGAGCGTCGTCTCCTCCACCACAGAAGCGACGGCAGATGCCTCCACGCATGGCCCGCGCCATCCGTGGCCACGGGTGCCGTCGCCCAAATGCTACTCTTCGGACGCCTTCAGGGCCAGGCCGAACTGGGTCAGCTTCTCCTCGACCTCTTCGAGCGACTTCCGGCCGAGGTTTCGGACCTTCATCATGTCCTCGGACGTCCTGTTGGTCAGATCGCCGATCGTGTTGATGCCGGCCCGCTTCAGGCAATTGTAGCTGCGGACCGAGAGGTCCAGCTCGTCGATCGACATCTCCAGCAGGCGGTCGCGCTCGTCCTCGGGCTTGCTCGCCATCATCACGGCGCCGTTGCCGCTCTCCGTGAGGCCCACGAACAGCGCCAGATGCTCGGAGAGGATCATGGCGCCGCGGCTGGCGGCCTCCTCGGGCCGGATCGTGCCGTTCGTCCAGATCTCCAGGGTCAGCCGGTCGTAGTTCGTCACCTGGCCGACGCGCGTGTCCTCGATCGTGTAGTTCACGCGCCGGATGGGCGTGAAGATCGAGTCCACCGGGATGACGCCGATGGGCTGGTCGGGGCGCTTGTTGCGGTCGGCCGGGACGTAGCCGCGGCCCTTCTCGACCGTCAGCTCCGCGAACAGGCGCGCGTTCTTGTCCAGGGTGGCCAGGTGCAGATCCGGGTTCAGGATCTCGATGTCGGGGCCGGCCTTGATGTCGGCGGCCGTGACCTCGCCGCTGCCCTCCGCCTCCAGGCGCATGACCTGGGGTTCGTCCGTGTGGACGCGGATCGAGAGCTCCTTGAGGTTCAGGATGACATCCGTGACGTCCTCCATGACGCCGGGGATCGTGGAGAACTCATGCAGGACGCCGTCGAAGCGGACTGAGGTCACCGCCGCGCCGGGGAGCGAGCTGAGGAGGATGCGGCGAAGGGAATTGCCCAGGGTCGTGCCGTAGCCGCGCTCAAGCGGCTCCACGACGAAGCGGCCGTAGCGACCGTCCTCGCTGCGCGCCACGCACTCGATCGTGGGCTTTTCCATCTCCAGCATGGAATGCTGAACCCTCCCCTGGGACAGCAGGTGAGCAGCCCCTCCGGGAACGCTGGCCAGGACCTGCGTCAAACGGATCTACCCCCTCTGGCTTACCGCCACCGCGCCTTCCGCCCGTGAGGCTGAAAAGCCGCGCCACGATGCAGCCGCCGCCGTGGGGCCGCGTGCCCCGCGGAGGTGGTGGGAGCCAAGTTCGCTCCTACCGCGAATAGTGCTCGACGATCAGGTGCTCCTGCAGGGCCGTGTCGACCTCCGCCCGCTCCGGGATGCGGAGGACGGTCGCGCGCATCGCCTCGGGCTCCATCTGCATCCAGTCCGGGGTCGCGCGCACGCGGGCCTCCTCGGCGCGGTCCTTGAAGAGGTTCCGGCTCCGGCTGCCCTGGCGGACGGCGATGACGTCGCCGGCGCGCACCAGGTAGCTCGGGATGTCGACCTTCTTGCCGTTGACCTCGAAGTGACCGTGGCGGACCATCTGCCGCCCCTCCGGCCGCGAGGAGGCGATGCCCATGCGGAAGACGACGTTGTCGAGCCGGCGCTCCAGCATCTGCAGCAGGGCAGTGCCCGTGACGCCCTTACTGCGGCTGGCCTTGGTGAACGTGTTCTGGAACTGCCGCTCGAAGACGCCGTAGATCCGCCGCGCCTTCTGCTTCTCGCGCAGGTGGAGGGCGTATTCCGAGAGCTTCCTGCGCTGCGGCGCCGAGGCCCCCGGCGGCAACGCCCGGCGCTCGATGGGGCACTTGGGCGTGTAGCAGCGGTGGCCCTTCAGGTAGAGCTTGACGCCCTCGCGCCGGCAGAGACGGCAAACGGGATCGGTGTACCTCGCCAAGTCGAGGGTCCTCCTCTTATGCCCGCGTGCGCGCGGGATGACCCGCGCCTACCATTACTTACACGCGCCGGCGCTTCGGCGGCCGGCAGCCGTTGTGCGGAATCGGGGTCACGTCGCGAATGAGCGTCACGTCGAGGCCGACGGACTGCAGCGAGCGGATGGCGGCCTCGCGGCCGGCACCCGGGCCTTTGACGAAGACCTCGACCTCGCGCATACCGTGTTCCATGGCCTGGCGGGCGGCAGTCTCCGCGGCGGTCTGGGCGGCGAAGGGGGTGCCCTTCTTGCTGCCCTTGAAGCCCTGGCTGCCCGCCGTGCCCCAGGAGATGGCGTTGCCCTGCGGGTCGGTGATGGTGACGATCGTGTTGTTGAAGGTCGAGCGGATGTGGGCGATCCCCCGCTCGACGTGCTTCCGTTCCCTGCGCTTCGGGCGACCGCGCGCGGCCTTCGGCATCCGGAAACCTCCCTATCGCGATCCAAGCCTGCGGAGCCCACACCGGGTGCAGGTCCCGCCCGCGCGGGCACACGGCACCGGCGACATCCACACGTGCGTCCCCATCACCAGAGCCGCCGCACCCCACCGGCCGCGCACTGGACGCGGCCCGCGGATGCCGGGCGGCCGGGGCCGGCTACCGCTTCGCGGCCCGCTTCACGCCGACCGTGCGGCGCGGACCCTTGCGGGTGCGGGCGTTCGTCTTGGTGCGCTGGCCACGGACCGGGAGGCCCCGCCGGTGGCGCACGCCGCGGTACGTGCCGATCTCGATCAGGCGCTTCACGCTGCGCTGGACCTCCGCGCGCAGGTCGCCCTCGACGCGGAAGTCGCGGTCGATGACCTCCCGCAGTCGGGCGACCTCGTCCTCGGTCAGCTCGCGGACCCGGGTGTCCGGATTGACGTTGGTGCGCGACAGGATTTGCCGCGACAGCGAGGGACCGATCCCGTAGATGTACGGCAGCGCCGCCTCAACCCGCTTGTCGCGGGGAAGGTCGATGCCCGCAATGCGCGCCATGCCTTGCCCACCCCTTCCCGGGCCGCCTGCCGGCCTAGCCCTGTACCTGCTTGTGCTTCGGGTTCTCGCAGATGACCATCACGCGCCCGGCGCGCTTGATGATCTTGCACTTCTCACAGATCCGCTTGACCGAAGGGCGAACCTTCACGGCTGCCGCACCTCCCCTACCCGCGGTCGCGGTGAACGACGCGGCCCCGGGTCAGGTCGTACGGGGACAGCTCCACCGTGACACGGTCGCCCGGAAGCACGCGGATGAAGTGCATCCGCATCTTGCCCGAGACCATCGCAAGCACGCGGTGGCCGTTGTCGAGCTCGACACGGAACATGCCGTTCGGCAGCGGCTCGACGACGGTGCCCTGCACCTCGATGGCGTCCTTGCGCGGCTGCCGCACGCGCGTGCTCGTCTGTACCGGTCCACGGCGTGGCTTCAAGGGCCTTCCTCCCAACCGCTCGTGTCGGCGCTCGGCGCCACGGCGCGGGCGTACGAGGCGATCGCCTCCCGCACCTCAGCGTCTGTCGGCACCGCACCCCGCGCCACCCCGGCAGCCACGCCCGCATCCACGGCGGCATGCGCCTGCAGGTGGCGGATGTTCTTCCGCTTTGGCCGATTCACCCCACGCACGCGGCCATCCGCCACGAGCGCGAAGTGCCCGTCCTCAAGAGCCAGCACCACAAAGATCTGCCCCTGGTCGCGGCCGGCCCGCGACGTCACCATCTGGCCTGGCCGCAGCATCGGGGCGCCTCCATGTGCCATTCGCGGATCCCCCGTCCTCCCCGCTGGCTGGCACGGGGGCTGGAGCCAGCTTTCGGTAGGATGGGCATCCATCTTCCCATTATACAGGGACGCGCGCAGTAGTATACCAGGCCTGCAATTCCACGTCTAGCACCCCGTCGCATCAGGGCAGCGTCAGCAGCTCAGGGCCGTCCGCGCCGACGGATACCGTGTGCTCAAAATGCGCGGATAGCGAGCCGTCGCGCGTCCGCACCGTCCAGCCGTCGCGGCGGTCCACCACCACGTCGGAGCCCCCGATGTTGAACATCGGCTCGACGGCGATGGTCATCCCGACCTGCAGCAGCGGGCCCCGTCCGGCGGCGCCGTAGTTCGGGACCTCGGGCTCCTCGTGCATGCTGCGCCCGACACCGTGGCCGCAGTACATGCGCACGATCCCATACCCGTTCCTGCGCGCGACCATCTCGATCGCGTGCGAGACGTCGGAGAGGTGGCGGCCGGGCCAGCACTCGGCGATGCCCACAGCCAGGGCCTGCTCCGTGACCTCCAGGAGCTTGGCGGCCTCCGGCCGCAACGTGCCGACCGGGAACGTGCGCGCGGCGTCGCCGATGAAGCCCTGGCGCTTGACCGTGACGTCCACCCCGACCACGTCGCCCTCGGCGAGGCGGCGCGCGCCGGGCACGCCGTGGATCACCTCTTCGTTCACCGATACGCAGATGGACGCCGGGTACGGCGGTACGCGCGGATCCGGCTGGTAGCCGAAATCGGCGGAAGCGGCGGCGTGCTCGGCCATGACGGCCGCCGCCAGCGCGTCAAGCTCGCGGGTGCGCACCCCGGGGGCGATGGCCTGCCCGACGGCCTGCAGCACGCGCGCGGCCACGCGGCCGGCCTCTCGCATCGCCTCGATCTCGCGCCTGGACTTGATGATGATCACCCGGACACGGCGGCGGACACGCGGGCCGCGACAGCCGTGACCTCACCGGCCCCGTCGACTTCCAGCAGCTTGCCCTGGCCGGCGTAGTAGGGAAGCAGGGGCTCGGCCTGGGCCCACTGCACCCGGATGCGGTGACGCGCCACCTCGTCACGGTCGTCGTCCCGCTGAATCAGCGCTGTGCCGCAAAGATCGCAGACGCCTGGCGTTTTGGGCGGCTGGGTCTCGACGTGGTAGACGGCGCCGTCCTTCGGGCAGACGCGGCGGCCCGAGAGTCGCCGGACGACCGCTCCGATGTCCACGCGCAGGTAGAGGGCGTGCTCCAGCGGCGTCGCCAGGTCCTCCAGCATGCGGTCAAGCGCCTGCCCCTGGGGCAGCGTGCGCGGAAAGCCGTCGAGGATGAACCCCGCGGCGGCGTCCGGCTCCTGGAGCCGGGCCCGGACCATGGCGATCGTCACGTCGTCCGGCACGTTTTCGCCCCGGTCCATATACGCGCGAGCCGTGCGGCCGAGCGGCGTCTGGTCGCGCACGTTTGCCCGGAAGATGTCGCCGGTTGCGATGTGGGACACGCGGGCGGCCCTGGCCAGCAGGGCCGCCTGCGTGCCCTTCCCCGAACCCGGCAGCCCCAAGAACACGACGCGCAAAGGCCCGCTCCGCCTCCTCAGCGCATGAAGCCCTGATAGTGGCGCATCAGCATGTGCGCCTGGATCTGCTTCATCGTCTCCAGCGCCACGCCGACGACGATCAGCAGCGAGGTACCGCCGAAGTAGATGTTCGGGATGTTCGTGGCGCCCGCGAACGCCACGGGCAGCACACAGACCGCCGCCAGGAAGATGGCGCCCACGACCGTGATGCGGATCAGGACCCGGTCAAGGTACTGGGCCGTCGGCCGCCCGGGCCGGTAGCCGGGGATGAAGCCGCCGTATTTTCGGATGTTGTCCGCCACGTCGTTCGGGTTGAACGTGATGGCCGTGTAGAAGAACGTGAACGCGATGATCAGGCCCGCGTAGATCAGCTCATACCAGATGCTGCGGAAGTTGAGGAAGTTCGTGATCGACTGCAGGAAGCCGGCGTGCACGAAGTTGGCCAGGGTCAGCGGCACGGCCATCAGCGACGCGGCGAAGATGACGGGGATGACGCCCGCCTGATTGACCTTGATCGGGATGTGGGTGCTCTGGCCCCCGTACATCTTCCGGCCGACCACGCGCTTGGCGTACTGGACCGGCACGCGCCGCGCTCCCTCGGTCACAAAGACGATCGCCGCGATGACGAGCAGGCCGAGGATGGCCACCAGAACCAGGTTGAAGGCGGAGATCGTGCCCGCCTGCAGGTAGGAGATCAGGTTCTGGGCCCCGCCGGGCAGGCGGGAGACGATGCCGGCGAAGATCAGCAACGAGATGCCGTTGCCGATGCCGTACTCCGTCACGGCCTCGCCGACCCACATCAGCAGGACGGAGCCGGCCGTCAGCACCAGCACGACCTCGACCAGCGAGAGGATGCCCGGGTGGTAGAGGCCGCCGTTGTCCTGCACGTAGAAGGCGAGGCCCGTGCCCTGCACCAGCGACAGCAGCACGGTTCCGTACCGTGTCCACTGCGTGATCTTCTTCTGGCCCTCCATGCCTTCCTTGGACCACTGCTCGACCTGCGGGACGACCAGCGTCAGCAGCTGCATGATGATGGACGAGTTGATATAGGGCATGATGCCCATGGCGAATACGGCGAACAGCTGCAGGGCGCCGCCGGCGAAGATGTTGAGCAGGCCGAACAGCGTCCCGCCGTTGGCGAACAGGCTCTTCAGGGCGGCCGGGTTGACGCCCGGCACGGGCACGTGGCAGCCGATGCGGAAGACCAGGAACGCGCCGATGGTGTAGAGGATCCGGCGCCGCAGGTCGTCGGTCTTGAAGGCCCGCCCGAACGACTCGCCGATGGTCACGGCGCACCCACCTTATCGGGCCCGGCGGCGGCCGCGCCGAGCACGGTGACCTTGCCGCCCGCCGCCTCGATCTTGCGCCGGGCCTCGGCGCTGAAGGCGTGGGCACTGACCGACCAAGCCGCGCCAACCTCGCCCTTGGCCAGGATCTTCACGGCATCCGGGGTGCGGCGGACCAGGCGGTGCTCGGCCAGCACCTCCGGGGTGACCTCGACGCCGTCCGGAAGCCGGCTCAGGTCGCCCACATTGACGACCTCATACGTCACGCGGAACGGCTCGTTCTTGAAGCGGAAGAGCTGCGGCAGGCGCCGCTGCAGCGGGAGCTGCCCGCCCTCGAACCCGGCGCCCTTGACGCCGCCGGAGCGCGCCTTCTGCCCCTTCTGCCCCTTGCCCGACGTCTTGCCGTGGCCGGAGCCGATGCCGCGCCCGACCCGCTTCTTGCCCTTGCGCGGGGTGCCGGGGCGCAGGCTGGAAAGATCCGTCGCCACTTGAAACCGCCCTCTCCGCGAGCCTGAGCTCACCCCCGCCGAGGCGGGGCTCGTCGGGGACCTCGGATCCAGAAGGCTAGGCGCGCAGCTCCTCGACGGTCTTGCCGCGCAGGCGCGCGACGTCCTCGGGCCGCTTCAGCTGGCGCAGCGCCGCCATCGTCGCGTGCACGACGTTGTTCGGGTTGCTGCTGCCGATGGACTTCGTCAGGACGTCGCGCACCCCGGCCAGCTCGAGCACGGCGCGCACGCCGCCGCCGGCGATGATGCCCGTCCCGCGCGAGGCCGGCTTGATCAGCACCCGGCCGGCGCCGAAATGGCCCAGGCTGATGTGCGGCACCGTGGTCCCCGCCAGCGGGACCGTCAGCATATCCTTTTTGGCGTTGGCGATCCCCTTGCGGATGGCCTCGGGGATCTCCGTCGCCTTGCCGAGCCCGGCGCCCACGCGGCCGTCGCCGTCGCCGACGACGACCAGGGCGCTGAAGCTGAACCGCCGGCCGCCCTTGACGACCTTGGCGACACGGTTGATCGATACGACGCGCTCGGAAACCTCGTTCTGATCGCCCGGCCTAGGGATGGTGGCTCCCCCCCTGATCTTAGAACTGAAGCCCGGCCGCGCGGGCCGCGTCGGCGACAGCGGCCACACGGCCGTGGTACTGGTAGCCGCCGCGGTCGAACACGACCTGGCGCACGCCCTTGGCCAGAGCGCGCTTGCCGATCAGCTCGCCCACCAGCTTGGCCGCGGCGACCGTGGCCGGGGAGCCGGGGAGGCTTGACCGCAGCTCCGGATCCAGGGTGGAAGCCGCGCACAGCGTCCGCCGCTGGCTGTCGTCGATCACCTGTGCGTACATATGGCGCGAGCTGCGAAAGACGCAGAGCCGCGGCCGCTCGCTTGTGCCCTCCAGGTGCCGCCGGCTGCGCGCATGGCGCCGCAGGCGCAGCGCCCGCCGATTGATCATCGAAGCCAGCCCCCTACTTACCGGTCTTGCCGACCTTGCGGCGGACATGCTCGCCCGCGTAGCGGATGCCCTTGCCCAGATAGGGCTCCGGCGGCCGCACATCGCGGATGATCGCCGCCAGCTGGCCGACCGCCTGCTTGTCGATGCCGCGCACCACCACGCTGGCCGGGTTGGGCACGTCGACCTCAACCCCGGCCGGCGGCTCGATCTCCACCGGGTGGGAGAAGCCCACCGTCAACACCAGCTTGCGCCCGGACTTCGCCGCGCGGTAGCCGGTGCCGACCAGCTCCAGCGGCTTGGTGAAGCCCCCGGTCACGCCCTGGACCATATTGGCCAATAGGCTCCGCGAGAGGCCGTGCAGCGCCCGCTGCCGCCGCTCGTCGTCGGTGCGCAGCACGTGCAGACGCCCGTCCTTGACCTCGGCGCTGATGCCGGCTGGCAATGCGTGCTGCAACTCGCCCTTGGGCCCCTTGACGGAAACGGTCCCGGCGTCCGTGCTCACCTGCACGCCCGCCGGCACAGGGATCGGCTTGCGCCCCACCCTGGACACTTCGATCAGCCCCCTACCAGACCCAGCAGAGCACCTCGCCGCCCACACCCGCGCTGCGGGCCCGCCGGTCCGTCATGATCCCGTGGCTGGTGGACATGATCGCGATGCCCAGTCCGCCCAGCACCTTCGGCACCTGGTCCTTGCCGACGTAAACGCGCAGCCCCGGCCGCGAGATGCGGCGCAGGCCCGTGATCACCCGCTCGCGCTCGGGACCGTAGCGCAGGGTCAGGCGCAGGAAGCCCTGCTTGCCGTCCTCGACCCACTGGTAGCTGTCGATGAAGCCCTCATCCTTGAGGATGCCGGCCATCGCCCGCTTCACGCGCGAGCCGGGCACGTCGACCTGGTGCCGGCGCACGGTGTTGGCGTTGCGAATGCGGGTGAGCATGTCGGCGATCGGATCGGTCATGTGCCTTCTAACCCCTCTCTGCCCGCCGGCCTACCAGCTGGCCTTGGTGACGCCCGGAATGGCGCCCTGATGGGCCAGCTCGCGGAAGCAGAGGCGGCAGAGGGCGAACTTGCGCATGTACCCCCGCGGCCGCCCGCAGCGCCGGCACCGGTTCCGCTGCCGTACGACGTACTTCGGGCGGCGGTTCGCCTTCTCGATCATCGCCTTGCGTGCCATGGCTACCGCTCCTCCTGCCCCGCCCTGGTCACGACGCCGCGGCCCGGAACGGCATTCCCAGAAGGCGCAGCAGCTCGCGCGCCTCCTCGTCCGTGTGGGCCGTCGTCACGATCGTGATATCCATGCCGCGGATCTTCTCGACCTTGTCGTACTCGATCTCGGGAAAGACCAGCTGCTCGCGCAGCCCCAGCGAGTAGTTGCCCCGGCCGTCGAAGCTGTCCGGCGACAGCCCGCGGAAGTCCCGCAGCCGCGGCAGGGCGACCCAGAGCAGCCGCTCCAGGAAGTCATACATCCGCTGGCCGCGCACGGTCACGCAGGCGCCGATGGCCATGCCCTCGCGCAGCTTGAACGCGGCGATCGACTTCCTGGCCCGCGTGACGATGGGCTTCTGGCCCACGATGCGGGTCAGGTCGGCCACGGCGGCATCCAGTAGCTTCGGGTTGCCGATGGCATCCCCGACGCCCATGTTGACGACGATCTTCTCGACGCGCGGCACCTGCAGGCGGTTTCCGTACTGAAAGCGCCGCGTCATCTCGGCCACCACGTCGCTCTGATACTGCTCGCGCAGGCCCATGCTCGGCCCTCCTACCGGTCGATGGTCTCGCCGCAGCGCTTGCAGCGGCGGACCCGGCGCCCGTCGTCCAGGATCTGCACACCCGTCCGGGTCGGCTCATGGCACGAGCGGCAGACCAGCATCACGTTGCTTGCGTCCACGGCGCTCTCCTGGTCGATGATGCCGCCCTGCAGCACCTTCTGGTTGGGGCGCACGTGCGTCTTGCTCACGTTCACGCCCTCGACCACGACCCGGTTCACCTTGGGCAGGACCCGCAGCACCTTGCCCCGCTTGCCCCGGTCCTTGCCCGAGATCACCACGACGTTGTCCCCCGAGCGCACGTGGATGGCCTTGCGCACCGGCTCGGGCCCGTGACGCGGCTTCAGCGCCATCAGAGCACCTCCGGCGCGAG
Source organism: Clostridia bacterium (assembly GCA_027314765.1). Classification (GTDB taxonomy): domain Bacteria; phylum Bacillota; class Sulfobacillia; order RBS10-35; family JAJYVM01; genus JAJYVM01. Next base: position 15,466 of record DAHVAF010000252.1, read on the forward strand.
CGAGATGATCCGCATGAACTCGTGCTCGCGCAGCTCGCGGGCCACGGGGCCGAAGATGCGGGTCCCCCGCGGCTCCTTCTCGTCGCGCAGGATCACGCCCGCGTTGTCGTCAAAGCGGATGCGGCTGCCGTCGGCCCGGTGCAGCCCGTGCACGGAGCGCACGACCACGGCGCGCACGACGTCGCCCTTCTTCACCATGCCGCCCGGCGCGGCCGCCTTGACGGCGCAGACCACGACGTCGCCGATGTTCGCGTACCGCCGCCGGGACCCGCCCAGCACCTTGATGACCTGCATCTTCTTGGCGCCGGTGTTGTCCGCCACCGTCAGCCGCGTTTGCATCTGAATCATGGGATCCTCACTCCGCCCGCTGCAGGATGCGGACCACGCGCCAGCGCTTGTCGTGGCTCAGGGGACGGGTCTCCATGACCTCGACGCGGTCGCCGGCGTGGGCCTCATTGTTCTCGTCGTGGGCCTTGAAGTGCCGCGTGCGGCGCATGCGCCGGCCGTACAGGCTGTGCGGCACCACGCGCTCGATGGCCACGACCACGGTCTTGTCCATTTTGTCGGACACGACCAGGCCGATCATGGTCTTGCGGCTCGGCCGCGCCGGCACCGGCTCGCTCATCGCGCTTCCCCTCCCGCCGCCAGCTCGCGCAGGCGCAGCACCGTCTTCACCCGGGCGATGTCGCGCCGGACGTCGCGGATCCGCATCGGGTTGTCCAGCTGGCCCGTGGCGGCCTGAAAGCGCAGCCGGAACAGCTCGCCCTTCAGGTCGGCCTCCTTGCCCGCCAGCTCCTCCTCGCTCAGCTCGCTCAGATCTCTAGCCTTCAGCGCGGTCACCCCCGACGGCCTCGCGCTTGACGAACCGGCACTCGATCGGCAGCTTGTGGGCCGCCAGCCGCATCGCCTCGCGGGCGACAGCCTCCTCGACCCCGGCCAGCTCGAACAGGACCCGCCCCGACTTCACGACCGCCACCCAGTGGTCCGGCGCGCCCTTGCCACCGCCCTGCCGAGTCTCGGCGGGCTTTTTCGTCACGGGTTTGTCGGGAAAGATCTTGATCCACACCTTACCGCCGCGCCGGATGTGCCGCGTGAGCGCAACGCGGGCGGCCTCGATCTGCCGGTCCGTGATCCAGGCCGGCTCCATGGCCTGCAGGCCGTAGTCGCCATGGCTGACGGACCCGCCGCTGTAAGCGGCCCCGGTCATGCGGCCGCGATGCTGCTTTCTGTACTTGACACGCTTGGGCATCAACATCCGCGGCACCCTCCATTGCAGCCGGATCCGGTCCCCGAGCCCAACCCCTATTCCGTACCGAGGGCGCCCACAGCCGGCGCGGCGGGCGCGGCCGCCGCAGCCGGGGCCTTGGCCGCGCGCAGGACCTCGCCCCGGTAGATCCAGCACTTCACGCCGATCTGGCCGTACGTGGTGAAGGCCTCGGCGAAGCCGTAGTCGATGTCCGCGCGCAGGGTGTGCAGCGGTACGCTTCCGTCCGCCGTCCACTCCGTCCGCGACAGCTCCGCGCCGCCAAGGCGCCCGGAGACCATGATCTTCACGCCCTGGGCACCCGCCCGCATCGTGCGCTGCGCCGCCTGCTTGATGGCCCGGCGGAAGGCGATGCGGCGCTGCAGCTGCGTGGCCACACCCTCGGCGACCAGCTGCGCGGACAGCTCGGGCGAGCGCACCTCCACGATGTTCACGGAGACCTGGCGGCCGGTCATCCGCTCCAGGTCCTGGCGGAGCCGCTCGACCTCGGTGCCGCCGCGGCCGATCACCATGCCGGGCTTGGCCGTGTGCACGGTGACCTTCAGCCGGTTGGCGGCGCGCTCGAGCTCGATCAGGGCGACGCCGGAGTCAAGCAGCCGCTTCTTCACGAAGGCCCGCACGCGGATGTCCTCATGAAGCAAGGCGGTGAAATCCTTGCCCGCGAACCAGCGGGCGTCCCACGGCCGGATGATGCCGAGCCGCATGCCCTTTGGATGGATCTTCTGACCCACGCGGAGCGCCTCCCCTTTGCCTGCCTAGGCCCGCTGGCCGACCACCACGGTGATGTGGCAGGTGCGGTGCAGGATCCGGAACGCCTGGCCGCGCGCCCGCGGATGGATCCGCTTCAGCACGGGCCCCTGGTCGACAAACGTGCGGGCGACGTACAGGTCGTCCTCGCGCAGGTCCAGGTTGTTGGTGGCGTTGGCCGCCGCCGACTTCACGACCTTCGCGACGGCGCTGGCGCCGCCGTTGGGCAGAAAGCGCAGGATGGCCAGGGCCTGCTCGACCGACTTGCCGCGGATGGCGTCGGCCAGGATGCGCGCCTTGTCGGGCCCCAGGCGCACGAACCGCGCCACGGCCCGCGCCTCCAACGTGTTGGCCTCATCCAGAACCCCGCCCATGCGGTCTGCCTCCCCGCTCCGGCTACTTCAGCGCCGTCGAGCGCTCGGTGTGGTGGCCGTGGCCGCGGAACATCCGCGTGGGGGCGAACTCCCCCAGCTTGTGGCCGACCATCTCCTCGGTCACATACACGGGCACGTGCTTTCTGCCGTCGTGGACAGCCAGCGTGTGCCCCACGAAGTCCGGCACGATCATCGAGGCCCGCGCCCACGTGCGCACGACGCGCTTCTCGTTCTTTTCGTTCATCTGGCCGATCTTCTTGGCGAGGGCCGCGTCCACGTACGGACCCTTCTTCAGCGAGCGGCTCATCGCGGTCCCTCCATCGTGACGTAATGGACGACGCTGCTGCGCGACCGGCCCTCCGTGACGCGCTCCATCACTTCTTGCGGCGGCGCACGATCAGCGCGTCCGACGCCTTCTTGTGCTTCCGGGTCCGCTTGCCCAGCGCCGGCTTGCCCCACGGGGTCTTCGGGCCTGGCATCCCGATCGGGGCCTTGCCCTCGCCGCCGCCGTGGGGGTGGTCGACAGGGTTCATGACGGAGCCGCGGACCGTCGGCCGCCAACCCAGGTACCGCTTGCGGCCGGCCTTGCCGAGGCGGACGTTCTCGTGCTCGACGTTGCCGACCTGGCCGATCGTGGCCATGCACTCCAGCCGCACCAGGCGCACCTCGCCGGAGGGGAGGCGGATGTGGGCCTGCCCGCCCTCCTTGGCCACCAGCTGCGCCTCGACGCCGGCCGCCCGCGCCAGCTGCCCGCCGCCGCCCGGATGCAGCTCCACATTGTGGATCACCGTGCCCGTCGGAATCCGCTCGAGCGGGAGCGTGTTGCCGGGCTTGATGTCGGCGCCGCGCCCCGAGACGACCGTGTCGCCCACCGCCAGCCCCGCCGGTGCCAGGATGTATCGCTTCTCGCCATCCACGTAGTGCAGGAGGGCGATGTGGGCCGAGCGGTTGGGATCGTACTCGATGGCGGCGACCTTGGCCGGCACGCCGGCCTTGTCGCGCCGGAAGTCGATGATCCGGTACCGCCGCTTGGCGCCGCCGCCCCGGTGGCGGACCGTGATCTTGCCCTGCGCGTTGCGCCCGGCCTTGCGCGGGCGCGGCGACAGCAGAGCCTTCTCCGGCTCCTTCTTGGTGAGCACCGAGCGGTCGAGCGTCGACATCTGGCGCCGCCCGGCCGAGGTGGGCTTGTAGATCTTGACCGGCATCGCTGCTCCCCCTGCCTAGACGAGCCCGTCGAAGAACTCGATCCGCTGTCCCTCGACCAGCTTGACGATGGCCTTCTTCCAGTCGGGGCGGCGCCCGGCCGCGCGGCCCATCCGCCGCCACTTGCCGTGCATGCGCATGGTGTTGACCCGCTCGACCTTGACGTTCCAGATGGCCTCGACGGCCTTTCGGATCTGCACCTTGTTGGCGTGGAGGTCGACCGCGAAGGTGTACTCACCGTTGGCGATTCCGCCCATGCTCTTCTCCGTCACCAGCGGCCGCACGATCACGTCGTGCACGTTCACGGCCGGAAGACCTCCTCGATCTGCGCCACGGCCGCCTTTGTGAGCACCAGCGACCGCGCCCGCAGCACCTCGTACGCGTTGAGGTCGCTGGCCGCCCGCACCACGACGTCCGGCAGGTTTCGGCCCGAGAGCACCACGTTGCGGTCGGGGGCCGCCGTCACCACCAGGGCCCGGCGGTCGGCCAGGGGCAGCCGCCCCAGCATCGCGGCGAAGGGCTTGGTCTTGGCCTCGGCCAGCTGCAGCTCGTCGAGCACGCACACGGCCGAGCCCGTGGCCTTCTCGGTCAGGGCCCCGCGCAGGGCGGCCCGCCGCGCCTTCTTGGGCATCTCCTGGCGATACTCGCGCGGGTGCGGGCCGAAGACGACACCGCCGCCCTTCCAGTGGGGGGCGCGGATGCTGCCCTGGCGGGCGCGCCCGGTCCCTTTCTGCCGCCAGGGCTTTCTGCCGCCGCCGGCGACAAGGCCCCGCGTCTTGGTGGCGGACGTGCCCTGGCGCTGGTTGGCCAGGTAGGCGACCACGGCCTGATGCAGCAGCGCCGCGTCGGCCGGCGCGGCGAAGATACTCTCGGGGAGCTCGCACTCCCCCAGGGCCTCGCCGTTCGTATTGTAAAGCGGCGCCATCGGCATCGCGGCTACACCCTTCCCGACTACGCCTTGGTGCTGGCCTGGATCATCAGCCAGGCGCCCCGCACCCCAGGCACGGCACCCTTGACCAGCAGGAGGTTGCGCTCGGCATCGACCCGCACCAGCGTCAGCCCCTGCACGGTCACGCGCTCGCTGCCCATGTGGCCCGGCATCTGGCGCCCCTTGAACACCCGCGACGGCGAGGTCCCGGCGTTCAGGGAGCCGACGCGCCGGTGGTACTTGCTGCCGTGGGTCATGGACCCGCGGCGCGCGTGGTGGCGCTTGATCACGCCCGCGAAGCCCTTGCCCTTGCTGCGCCCGATCACGTCCACCAGCTCGCCGACCGCGAAGATGCCGACCGTGACCTCCTGGCCGACCTCCGGCGCGTCCGGCCCGTCCCATCGGATCTCGCGCACCAGGCGCCGCGGCGCGAGGCCAGCCTTCTTGAAGTGGCCGGTCTCCGGCTTGTTGACGCGGCTCGGCTTCACGTCGCCGAAGGCGAGCTGCACGGCGGCGTAGCCGTCGCGCTCCGGCGTGCGGCGCTGGACCACGGCGCAGGGGCCCGCGGCGACGACGGTGACCGGCACCTGCCGCCCCTTGTCGTCGAAGACCTGCGTCATCCCAAGCTTCTTGCCGAGGAGGCCCTTGCTCATGACCGCACCCCGCAAACATGGACGTTGGAGGCCATGCCCTGACACCCCGGAGACCCGGACGTCGGAGGCGATGCTGGACGCATCAAAGCTTGATCTCGATGTCGACGCCGGCCGGCAGGTCGAGGCGCATCAGCGCGTCGACCGTCTTCGGCGTGGGATCGAGGATGTCGATCAGCCGCTTGTGCGTCCGCATCTCGAACTGCTCGCGGATGTCCTTCTCGCCGTTTGGCGCCGTGAGGACCGTGTAGATGCTCTTCTCGGTTGGCAGGGGCACGGGTCCGGCGACCTCCGCCCCCGTCCGGCGCGCCGTCTCGACGATCTTGCCGGCCGAGGCGTCCAGGATGCTGTGATCGAAAGCGCGCAGCCGAATGCGGATCTTCTGTGCCATCCCGCGGTCCCCTCACTTCCGGCGGCGGCGCTGCCGCCGCCTGCCCCTGCCTTGCCAAGGTCCATCGGGTCCTTCGGAACCGTCCTGGTCGGCGCGGACTGCGTCCGGCAGGCCTGGCGCCATCCTTGGCTCCGGGCGCGCGCCGTCACAAACGCGCTCTGGGCTACGAGCTGATCGCGATCACGACGCCGGCCCCGACCGTGCGGCCGCCCTCGCGCACCGCGAAGCGCAGGCCCTCCTCCATGGCGATCGGCGTGATCAGCTCCACGGCCATCTTCACGTTGTCGCCGGGCATGACCATCTCCACGCCCTGCGGCAGCGTCACCACGCCCGTCACGTCCGTCGTGCGGAAGTAGAACTGCGGCCGGTAGCCGTTGAAGAACGGCGTGTGACGGCCGCCCTCCTCCTTGCTCAGGACGTAGACCTGCGCGTCGAACTTGGTGTGCGGGTGGATGCTGCCGGGCTTGGCGAGCACCTGGCCGCGCTCGATCTGGTCCTTCTCCACCCCGCGCAGCAGGGTGCCGATGTTGTCACCGGCGACGGCCTGGTCCAGGAGCTTTCGGAACATCTCGACGCCGGTGACGACCGTCTTGCGCGGCTTATCCTGCAGGCCGACGATCTCGACTTCCTCGCCAACCTTGACCGTGCCGCGCTCCACGCGGCCCGTGGCCACCGTGCCGCGGCCCGTGATGGAGAACACGTCCTCGACCGGCATCAGGAAGGGCCGGTCGACGTCGCGCTGCGGGGTCGGGATGTACGAGTCGACGGCCTCCATGAGGTCGAGGATCGGCTTGCACTCCGGGTTGTTCGGGTCGCCGCCCGCCTCCAGGGCCTTCAGGGCCGAGCCGATGATCACCGGGATCTCATCCCCGGGGAACTCGTAGTTGGTGAGCAGCTCGCGGACCTCGAGCTCCACCAGCTCCAGCAGTTCGGGGTCGTCGACCATGTCGGCCTTGTTCAGGAACACGACGATGGCCGGCACGCCGACCTGGCGGGCCAGGACGATGTGCTCGCGGGTCTGGGGCATGGGGCCGTCAGCCGCCGAGACGACCAGGATCGCACCGTCCATCTGGGCGGCTCCGGTGATCATGTTCTTGATGTAGTCGGCGTGCCCGGGGCAGTCCACGTGCGCGTAGTGGCGGTTCTTCGTCTCATACTCCACGTGCGTGGCGTTGATGGTGATGCCGCGCTCGCGCTCCTCGGGCGCCTTGTCGATCTGGTCGTACGCCACGTAGTCTGTCGACGTCCCCAACTTGCTCAGCACGAGCGTGATCGCCGCGGTGAGCGAGGTCTTGCCGTGGTCGACGTGCCCGATGGTGCCGACGTTGACGTGGGGCTTGGTCCGCTCGAACTTCTTCTTGGCCATGGTCCCTTCCGACCTCCTCATGGGCGGCAGCTCTGGTGGGCGCGGGTCCTCCCGCGCCCACGCGGGATCAGCGAACTCGGGACGGACGGGGCACCCGGCCGGGCGGGCCGTGACGCGGTGGCGCGCCAACTGCCGGCCGGTGACCCTACCCGGCTGAGCGCATCAGCGTCCCTTGCCGGAGCCGCGGGCGGCGATCTCCTCCGCCACGGTCCGCGGAACCTCCTCGTAGTGGTCGAACTGCATCGTGTAGACGCCGCGGCCCTGGGTGCGCGAGCGCAGGTCCGTCGCGTAGCCGAACATCTGCGCCAGGGGCACCATCGCGCGGATCACCTGGGCCCCGGAGCGGGCCTCCATGCCCTCGATGCGGCCGCGGCGGGCGTTCAGGTCGCCGATGACGTCGCCCATGAACTCCTCCGGCACCACGACCTCGACCTTCATCGCCGGCTCAAGCAGCACGGTCTGGGCCCTGCCCGCCGCCTGCTTGAACGCCAGCGACCCGGCGATCTTGAAGGCCATCTCCGAGCTGTCGACCTCGTGGTAGCTGCCGTCGACCAGCGTGGCCTGCACGTCGATGACGGGGTAGCCGGCCAGCGTACCGGCCGCCAGGGCCTCGCGGATCCCGGCCTCCACGGGGGCGATGTACTCGCGCGGAACGGCGCCGCCCACGATCTTGTTGACGAACTGGTAGCCCCCGCCCGGCGGCAGCGGCTCGAAGTCGACGACCACGTGGCCGTACTGGCCGTGGCCGCCCGTCTGGCGCACGAAGCGCCCCTCGCCGCGGGCCGGCTTTCTGATGGTCTCCTTGTAGGCCACCTGCGGCGCGCCCACGTTGGCCTGGACCTTGAACTCGCGCAGCAGGCGGTCGCGGATGATCTCCAGGTGCAGCTCGCCCATGCCCGAGATGATGGTCTGGCCCGTCTCCGGGTCCGTGTGGATCCGGAAGGTCGGGTCCTCCTCCGCCAGCTTGGCCAGGGAAGCGCCCATCTTGTCCTGGTCGGCCTGCGTCTTCGGCTCGATGGCGATGGAGATCACGGGCTCGGGGAACTGCATGGCCTCGAGCACAATGGGGGCGTCCTCATCGCAGAGGGTATCGCCCGTCGTCGTGTCCTTCAGGCCAACGGCCGCCGCGATGTCGCCCGTGGCCACCACCTCGAGGTCCTCGCGGCGGTTGGCATGCATCTGCAGGAGGCGCCCAATGCGCTCCTTCTTGTTCTTGTTGGCGTTATGGACGTACGAGCCGGCCTGCAGGACGCCCGAATACACGCGGAAGAACGTCAGCTTGCCGACGTACGGATCCGTGGCGATCTTGAAGGCCAGCGCCGCGAACGGCTCGTTGTCCGAGGCGCCGCGCTCAGCCTCCTCACCCGTGCGGACGTCGACGCCGCGCACGCGGCCGACCTCCAGGGGCGAGGGCAGGTAGTGGACGACGGCGTCGAGCAGGGGCTGCACGCCCTTGTTGCGGTAGCTGGCGCCGCAGAGCACCGGCACCAGACGCAGCTCGATCGTGCCGCGCCGCAGTGCGGCGCGGATCTCGTCCGCACTCAGCGTCTGGCCGTCCAGGTAGCGCTCGAGCAGCGTGTCGTCCATCTCGGCGGCCGTTTCGATCAGGCGCTCGCGGTGGACGGCGACCTGCTCCTGCATATCGGCCGGGATCTCGGTCTCCTCGGCGTGCGTGCCGAGGTCGTCGGTGTAGAGGATCGCGCGGCCCGTGATCAGGTCGACCATGCCGCGGAAGTTGTCCTCCACCCCGATCGGCAACTGCAGGCAGACGGGGCGCGCGCCGAGGCGCTCCTTCATCTGCTCGACCACCGCGAGGAAGTCGGCGCCGATCGTATCCATCTTGTTGACGTACGCGATCCGGGGAACGTGGTAGCGGTCGGCCTGGCGCCAGACGGTCTCCGATTGCGGCTCGACGCCGCCCTTCGCGCAGAAGATGGCGACGACGCCATCGAGCACGCGCAGCGACCGCTCCACCTCGACCGTGAAGTCCACGTGGCCGGGCGTGTCAATAATGTTAATGCGGTGGTCCTTCCAGAAGCAGGTCGTGGCAGCCGAGGTGATCGTGATGCCGCGCTCCTGCTCCTGGACCATCCAGTCCATCGTCGCGGCGCCCTCGTGCACCTCGCCCATGCGGTGCAGGCGCCCCGTGTAGAAGAGGATCCGCTCCGTGGTCGTGGTCTTACCCGCGTCGATGTGCGCGGAGATGCCGATGTTGCGCAGCCGGTCGAGGCGGAACGACCGCTCAGCGGTCACACCCTTGCCGCCGGTCTTCGTGACAGCTGCCATCGTTCCTCACATCCCTCTGAAAGCGTTCCGTTTCGGGTCGTCTCGGGCCCGAGGCCGTACTCGCCGCCGTTACCAGCGGTAGTGTGCGAAAGCCTTGTTCGCCTCGGCCATCCGGTGCACTTCTTCCTTGCGCCGGACCGCGCCGCCCGCGTTGTTGGCGGCGTCCATGACCTCGCCGGCCAGACGGGCCACCATGCCCCGCTCGCTGCGGGCTCGCGAGAACTGCACGAGCCAGCGCAGGGCCAGGGTCATGCGCCGGGCGGGGCGCACCTCGGTCGGCACCTGGTAGCTCGCGCCGCCGACGCGCCGCGCCCGCACCTCGAGGACCGGCATGGTGTTCTTCACCGCCGCCTCGAAGACGTCCATGGCGCTCTTGTGCGTGCGTTCCGCGACCAGGTCCATGGCTCCGTAAAAGATGCTCTGGGCCTGCCCCTTGGCCCCGTCGCGCATCAGCTTATTGATGAACCGCGTCGCCGTCTGACTCTGGTAGACGGGGTCCGGCAGCAGCTCCCGCCGTGGCACCCCTCCGCGCCTGGGCACGCGCGCGCACCTCCTCATGCCTAGCCATCCGTGGCTTCCGATAGCCGCGCCATCCGTGGCAGAAACATCCACGCCAGGACTTCGCCATCCCTGGCAGAAGCATCCGAGCTAGGCCTTCGCCATCCCTGGCTCCGGATCATGGGCAGCGCTTCGCGCTCCCCACTTCTTGCAGCGCTTCCCACCCCAACCAGCCGCGGCGGCTCGTCGGGGACCCCGGGAGCCACCCAGCCAGCTCGTCACTTCTTGCCGCGCTTGCTCCCGTATTTACTTCTGCCCTGGCCCCGCTTCTCGACCCCGGCCGTGTCCAGCGTCCCACGGATGATGTGGTAGCGGACACCCGGCAGGTCCTTGACACGGCCACCGCGCACGAGCACCACGGAGTGCTCCTGCAGATTGTGGCCCTCGCCCGGGATGTAGGCCGTGACCTCCACCCCGTTGGTCAGCCGCACACGCGCGATCTTGCGCAGCGCCGAGTTGGGCTTCTTCGGCGTCATGGTCTTGACGACCAGGCACACGCCGCGGCGCTGAGGGTTCCCCTTCAGGGCCGGCGCCGTCGACTTGCCGCCCTTCTCGTCGCGGCCGCTCCGGATCAGCTGGTTGATGGTCGGCAACGCACCCGCCCCCACCACGTCGACTTCGGGCAGAGATCAGTGCCGCCGCGAGGCGGCGGCACCGCGGCTCCACTTCAGTCCCCTACTTGAGGATCGCTGCCGAGGCGGCCCCCACCTCGACGCCGCAGGCGCGGCCGAGGGCCCGCATCGACTCGACTTCGACAACCTGCACCCCGTGCTGGCGGCAGAGCGCCAGCAGGTGCCTCGTCACGTGGGCCTCGGCGTCACGGGCGACGTATACGGTCAGGGCGTTGCCCTTCTCGACGGCCCGCGTCACCTGCTTGGTCCCCACCGCCCGCTGCCGGGCCGCCGTCAGCGATTCCACAGACGGACCCCGGCGACAGACACCTGCGTACTATAGCACCGGCCATGACCGGTGTCAATCGAGCGCATCGCCCTCACCCCGCGCCACGGCGGGATCCTGGGGCTCCGGGACCAGATCCTCGTCATCATCGATGGTCGAGGCGGCCGGCACGCCGTCGAACTCCTCCGCGGCGCCGCGGGCGGCCTCCTCCTCCTCGCCCTCCATCCAGATGCGGATGTTCCGGTAGCGGCCCATGCCCGTTCCGGCCGGGATCAGCTTGCCGATGATCACGTTCTCCTTCAGTCCGAGCAGCGGGTCGCGCTTCCCCTTGATCGAGGCGTCGGTCAGCACGCGCGTGGTCTCCTGGAACGACGCGGCCGAGAGGAACGAGTCGGTCGCAAGCGAGGCCTTGGTGATGCCGAGCAGCACGGGCTTGGCCTGGGCGGCCCGGCCGCCCTCCCCGCCCACGCGGGTGTTCTCGTCCTCCAGCTCGAACATGTCGACGAGGCCGCCCGGCAGCAGGTCGGTGTCGCCCGGCTCGTCGACCTTCACCTTGCGCAGCATCTGCCGGATGATGATCTCGATGTGCTTGTCGTTGATGTCCACGCCCTGCAGGCGGTAGACACGCTGCACCTCCTGCAGCAGGTATCCCTGGACCCCGCGGATGCCCTTGATCTTCAGGATGTCGTGCGGGTTGATCGAGCCCTCGGTCAGCTCATCCCCGGGTACGACCTGGTCGCCGTCGCGCACCCGCAGCCGGGCCCCGAACGGCACGACGTACACCTCGGATGTGCCATCCTCGGCCCGCACCCGCACCTCGCGCTTGCCGCGGGCCTCGGTGATCTCGACAGCGCCGTCGGCCTCGGCGATGACCGCCTGGCCCTTGGGCTTTCTGGCCTCAAACAGCTCCTCGACGCGCGGCAGGCCCTGCGTGATGTCATCGCCGGCGACGCCGCCCAGGTGGAAGGTCCGCATCGTCAGCTGCGTGCCGGGCTCGCCGATCGACTGGGCCGCGATGATGCCCACGGCCTCGCCCACGTCCACCATGTGGCCCGTGGCCAGGTTCCTGCCGTAGCACTTCGCGCAGACCCCGAAGCGGCAGCGGCAGGAGAAGACCGAGCGGATCTCGACCTCCTCGACGCCGGCGCCCTCGACGGCTGCCGCCGTCTCCTCGTCCACCTCGCTGTCGGCTGCCGCCAGCACCTCGCCCGTCTGGGGGTGCAGGACGTCGCGGGCCAGCACCCTCCCGATGATGCGGTCGGCCAGGCCCTCGATGACCTCGTTGCCGCCGCGGATGGCCGACACGGTCACGCCGCTCGGCGTGCCGCAGTCCTCCTCGCGCACGATCACGTCCTGGCTGACGTCGACCAGGCGCCGGGTCAGATAGCCGGAGTCGGCCGTGCGCAGGGCCGTGTCGGCCAGACCCTTGCGCGTGCCGTGGGTTGAGGTGAAGTACTCCAGAACCGTCAGGCCCTCGCGGAAGCTGGCCCGCACCGGCTCCTCGATCGTGCGGCCGGTCGGGTCGGTCATCAGCCCGCGCATGCCCGCCAGCTGCGAGAGCTGCGTGAAGCTGCCGCGGGCGCCCGAGGTGATCATCATGTAGATCGGGTTGAACGGGTCCAGGGCCTTGACCAGCTTCTCGGTCAGGCCGTCCTTGGTCCGCGTCCAGATGCTGACGATGCGCTCGTACCGCTCCTGGGCGGTCAGAAGACCCCGGCGGTACTGCTGCTCGACCTGCTCGACCTCGCGCTCGGCCTGCTGCAGCATCTGGTCCTTGTCGACCGGCACGTCGAGGTCCATGACCCCGATCGTCGTGCCGGCGCGGGTCGCGAACTTGAAGCCCATCTGCTTGATCTCGTCCAGCAGCTGCGAGGTGGCCGTGTTGCCGAGCCGGTGGTAGGCCAGGGCGATGATCTGGTCCAGGCCCTTTTTGTCCACCACCCGATTCACGAACCGCAGGTCCTCCGGCAGCTTCTCGTTGAAGACCACGCGCCCGACCGTCGTCTCCAGGCGGCGGCCGTTCCAGCGCACGGTCACCTTGGCGTGCAGGTCGACCAGCCCGAGCTGGTAGGCCATCATCGCCTCGTCCGGCGAGGTGTAGCAGCTGCCCTCGCCCTTGGCGCCCGGGCGCTCCAGGGTCATGTAGTAGCAGCCCATGACGATGTCCTGGGTCGGCGTGACCACGGGCGCCCCGTCCTTGGGGTTCAGGATGTTGTTGCTCGACAGCATCAGGATCCGCGCCTCGGCCTGCGCCTCAGCGGAAAGCGGCACGTGCACGGCCATCTGGTCGCCGTCGAAGTCGGCGTTGTACGCCGAGCAGACAAGCGGGTGGATCTGGATGGCGCGGCCCTCGACCAGCACGGGCTCGAAGGCCTGGATGCCGAGGCGGTGCAGGGTCGGCGCGCGGTTCAGGAGCACCGGGTGCTCCTTGATCACGCCCTCCAGCACGTCCCAAACCTCGTCGCGCACGCGCTCGACCATGCGCTTGGCGGACTTGATGTTGTGCGCGTACTGCTCCTCCACGAGCTTCTTCATCACGAAGGGCTTGAAGAGCTCGAGGGCCATCTCCTTGGGCAGGCCGCACTGGTACATCTTCAGGTTCGGGCCGACCACGATCACGGAGCGGCCCGAGTAGTCGACGCGCTTGCCGAGCAGGTTCTGCCGGAAGCGCCCCTGCTTGCCCTTCAGCATGTCGGAGAGCGACTTCAGGGGCCGGTTGCCGGGACCGGTCACGGGCCGGCCGCGCCGGCCGTTGTCGATCAGGGCGTCCACGGCCTCCTACAGCATGCGCTTCTCGTTGCGCACGATGATGTCGGGCGCGCCGAGGTCGAGCAGCCGCTTCAGGCGGTTGTTGCGGTTGATCACGCGCCGATAGAGGTCGTTCAGGTCGGAGGTCGCGAAGCGACCTCCGTCCAACTGCACCATCGGCCGGAGCTCCGGGGGGATGACCGGGACGACGTCCAGGATCATCCACTCGGGGCGGTTGCCGGACTTGCGGAAGGCCTCGACGACCTCCAGGCGGCGGACGGCCCGCGTGCGCCGCTGGCCGGAGGTGTGCTTGATCTCGGAGCGCAGATCCTCGCCCAGGACATCGAGGTCCATGCGCTCCAGCAGCACCTTCAGCGCCTCGGCGCCCATGCCGGCGTGGAACGCGTTGCCGTACCGCTCGCGGAACTCGCGGTACTCGTTCTCCGTCAGCAGCTGCTTCTCCATCAGGGGCGTCTCGCCCGGGTCGATCACGATATACGAGGCGAAGTACAGGACCTTCTCCAGGGCGCGCGGCGAGATGTCGAGCAGCATCCCCATTCGGCTCGGGATGCCCTTGAAATACCAGATGTGCGAAACGGGCGCCGCCAGCTCGATGTGGCCCATGCGCTCGCGCCGCACCTTGGCCCGGGTGACCTCGACGCCACAGCGGTCGCAGACGATGCCCTTGTAGCGCACCCGCTTGTACTTCCCGCAGTGGCACTCCCAGTCGCGCACCGGGCCGAAGATCTTCTCGCAGAACAGACCCTCGCGCTCGGGCTTCAGGGTGCGGTAGTTGATCGTCTCCGGCTTTTTGACCTCACCCTTGCTCCACTCGCGGATCTGCTCTGGAGAGGCAAGGCCAATCCGCATGGAGTCGAAGTGGTTGACGTCCGCCGTGGTGTCCTCGTTGGTGCCCTGGAACGAGTCGATGCTCTTCAAGTGGATCTGCCCTCCCTGCGTAGCCTTGGATGCCTACGCGCCGGGATCGTCGTCGTCCTCGGCCTCCTCGTCGTCGCGGCCGGGCTCGTGCGCCAGGCTGAGCGGCTCCTCGTCGCCCTCGCCCAGCGCGGGCTCTCCCTCCAGGTCCTCAGCCTCCGCATCGGAGTCGAGCTCCTCCGCGTCGGCATCCTCGCCTGCCAGGGCCGCGGCCCGGGGCGCCACCGGCTCCGGCATCGCCGGGCCGATGTCGAGGTCCAGCTCGCGGGCCGTCTCGGCCACGTCCTCGTCGGATTCGCGCAGGTGGATCTCCTGGGCGTCGCCGGCCAGGATCTTCACGTCCAGGCCCAGGGACTGCATCTCCTTGATCAGGACCTTGAACGACTCGGGCACCCCCGGCTCGGGGACGTTCTCGCCCTTGATGATGGCCTCATAGGTCTTCACGCGGCCCACGACGTCGTCGGACTTCACCGTCAGCAGCTCCTGCAGGGTGTAGGCCGCGCCGTAGGCCTCCAGGGCCCAGACCTCCATCTCGCCGAAGCGCTGGCCGCCGAACTGCGCCTTGCCGCCCAACGGCTGCTGAGTGACCAGGGAGTACGGGCCGGTGGAGCGGGCGTGGATCTTGTCGTCGACCAGGTGGGCCAGCTTCAGCATGTACACGTAGCCGACGGTCACGCGGTTGTCGAACTCCTCGCCCGTGCGGCCGTCGTAGAGCTTGGACTTGCCGTCCTGGTCAAGGCCGGCGTCCTGCAGCAGCTGCAGGATGTCGGACTCGCGGGCGCCGTCGAACACCGGGGAGGCCACGTGCAGGCCGAGGGCCTTCGCCGCCCAGCCGAGATGGGTCTCCAGGACCTGGCCGATGTTCATGCGCGACGGAACGCCGAGCGGATTCAGCACGATCTCGACCGGGCGGCCGTCGGGCAGAAACGGCATGTCCTCCAGGGGCAGGATCTTGGCCACGACGCCCTTGTTGCCGTGGCGGCCGGCCATCTTGTCGCCCTCGGAGATCTTGCGCTTCTGGGCCGTGTAGACCCGGATCAGCTGGTTCACGCCCGGGGACAGCTCGTCGCCGTTCTCGCGCGTGAAGACCTTGACGTCCACCACGATGCCGTATTCGCCGTTCGGGACGCGCAGCGAGGTGTCGCGCACCTCGCGGGCCTTCTCGCCGAAGATGGCCCGCAGCAGGCGCTCCTCGGCCGTGAGCTCCGTCTCGCCCTTGGGCGTGACCTTGCCGACCAGGATGTCGCCGGGACGCACCTCCGCGCCCACGCGCACGACGCCGCGGTCGTCGAGGTCCTTCAGGGCATCCTCGCCGACGTTGGGAATATCGCGCGTGATCTCCTCCGGCCCGAGCTTGGTGTCGCGGGCCTCGCACTCGTGCTCCTCGATGTGGATCGAGGTGAAGACGTCATCCATGACCAGCTTCTCGCTGATCAGGATGGCGTCCTCGTAGTTGTAACCCTCCCAGGGCATGAAGGCGACCAGGACGTTCTTGCCCAGGGCCAGCTCGCCGGCGTCGGTGCAGGGCCCGTCCGCGAGGATGGCCCCGACCTCGACCCGCGTGCCCTTCTTGGCCACCGGCCGCTGGTTGAAGCACGTGCCCTGGTTGCTGCGCGAGAACTTGTTCAGCACGTAGGTGTCGCGCTGGCCGGGGTCGGTCAGGACCACGACCTCGCGCGCGTCCGCGCGCTCGACCACGCCGGCCCGCTTGGCCGTCACGACCACGCCGGAGTCGATCGCCGTCTTGTACTCGATGCCCGTGCCCACAAGCGGGGCCTCGGCGCGCAGCAGCGGCACCGCCTGGCGCTGCATGTTGGCGCCCATCAGGGCGCGGCTGGCGTCGTCGTTCTCGATGAACGGGATCAGGGCCGTGGCGATCGACACGGCCTGCTTGGGCGAGACGTCCATGTAGTCGAGCTCCTCGATCGGCACCACGCGGAACTCGTGCTTGTAGCGCGCGGTGACGCGGCGCTCGATGAACGTGCCGTCCGGGTTGAGCTCGGCGTTGGCCTGGGCGATGACCGCCTCGTCCTCCTCATCGGCGGTCAGGTAGACGATCTCCTTCAGCACCCGCCCCTTGGCGACGAGCCGGTACGGCGTCTCGATGAAGCCGTACTCGTTCACGCGCGCGAAGGAGGAGAGGGCACCGATCAGGCCGATGTTCGGCCCTTCAGGCGTCTCGATGGGGCACATGCGCCCGTAGTGCGAGTCGTGCACGTCGCGCACGTCGAACCCGGCCCGCTCGCGCGAGAGGCCGCCGGGACCGAGGGCCGAGAGGCGCCGCTTGTGCGTCAACTCGGCCAGCGGGTTGGTCTGGTCCATGAACTGGCTCAGCTGGCTGCTGCCGAAGAACTCCTTCACCGCGGCCACCACGGGGCGAATATTGATCAGCGCCTGCGGCGTGATGACGTCGATGTCCTGGATGGTCATGCGCTCGCGGACCACGCGCTCCATGCGGGCGAGGCCGATGCGGAACTGGTTCTGCAGCAGCTCGCCGACGCTGCGCAGGCGCCGGTTGCCGAGGTGGTCGATGTCGTCGGTGCGGCCCGTACCCTTGAACACCGTGACCATGTAGTTGACGATCGAGACAATATCGTCGCGGGTCAGGGTTTTCGTCTC